>NZ_JAOCAT010000029.1:0-95523 GCF_029839485.1 Achromobacter sp. GD03932 | reverse complement strand
GTCGCCCGCGGTGCGCAAGCGCGCCTGGGACCTGGGCGTCGAACTGCGCTACGTGCACGGCAGCGGCCCGGCCGGCCGCATCCTGCACGAAGACCTGGACGCCTACCTGCAAGGGCAGGGCGGGGGCACCCAAGCCCGCGGCGGCGTGGCCTACGCCGAGCGCAACGACGAGGAAAACGTGCCGGTCATCGGCCTGCGCCGCAAGATCGCGCAGAAGATGGCGGAATCCAAGCGCCGCATTCCGCACTTCAGCTACGTCGAGGAAATCGACGTGACCGAACTGGAAGAGTTGCGCGCCAGCCTCAACCAGAAGTGGGGCGCGACGCGAGGCAAGCTCACGCTATTGCCGCTGCTGGCGCGCGCCATGGTGGTGGCGCTGCGCGATTTTCCGCAGATCAACGCGCGCTACGACGACGAGGGCGGCGTGGTCACGCGCTACGGCGGGGTCCACATCGGCATCGCCACGCAGAGCGACGGCGGCCTGATGGTGCCGGTCATGCGCCACGCCGAGGCGCGCGACCTCTGGTCCATGGCGGCCGAGATCGTCCGCCTGGCCGAGGCGGTGCGCACGGGCAGCGCCAGCCGCGACGAGCTGTCGGGGTCGACCATCACCATTACCAGCCTGGGGCCTTTGGGCGGCATCGTCACCACGCCGGTGATCAACCATCCCGAGGTCGGCATCGTGGGCGTGAACCGCATCGTCGAGCGGCCCGCTATCCGCAATGGCGCCGTGGTGGCGCGCAAGCTGATGAACCTGTCGTCGTCCTTCGACCACCGCGTGGTGGACGGCATGGACGCGGCGCGCTTCATCCAGGCGGTGCGCGCGCTGCTGGAACAACCCGCGCTGCTTTTCGTGGAGTAAGCATGAGCCAGATCACTAAGACTACGACTTTGCTGGTGATCGGCGGCGGCCCCGGCGGCTACGTCGCCGCCATCCGCGCCGGCCAGCTGGGCGTGCCGACCATCCTGGTCGAAGGCGCCCAGCTGGGCGGCACCTGCCTGAACATCGGCTGCATCCCCTCCAAGGCGCTGATCCACGCGGCCGAGGAATTCGACAAGGCGCGCCACTACGCGGGCAAGTCGGCGCTGGGCATTTCCGTGTCGGCGCCCGCCATCGACCTGGCCCAGACCGTGGCCTGGAAGGACGGCATCGTCGGCAAGCTGACCGGCGGCGTGGCCGCGTTGCTGAAGAAGAACGGCGTGGAAGTGGTGCGCGGCTGGGCCCGGTTGCTGGACGGCAAGACCGTGGAAGTGGAAGGCGGCGAGTCCGGCGCCATCCGCATCCAGTGCGAACATCTGCTGCTGGCGGCGGGCTCCGAACCGACGCCGCTGCCGTCCATGCCTTTCGGCGGCATGGTGGTGTCGTCCACCGAAGCCTTGTCGCCTGCCAGCATCCCCAGGCAATTGGTGGTGGTGGGCGGCGGCTACATCGGCCTGGAACTCGGCACCGTGTACCGCAAGCTGGGCGCCGAAGTGGCCGTGGTGGAAGCGCAGGACCGCATCCTGCCGACCTACGACGCCGAACTTACCAAGCCGGTGGCGGCGGCGCTAGGCAAAATGGGCGTGGACCTGCACCTGGGCCGCAAGGTGCTGGGCCTGAACGGCGCCGGCAATGCGGTGCGCGTGCAGGACGCGGCGGGCGTCGAAACCCTGCTGCCGGCCGACCGCGTGCTGATCGCGGTGGGACGGCGTCCGCGCACGCAGGATTGGGGGCTGGAAAGCCTGCAGCTGGACCGCAAGGGCAACGCGCTGCGCATCGACGACCAGTGCCGCACCTCCATGCGCGACGTCTGGGCCATCGGCGACATCGCTGGCGAACCCATGTTGGCGCACCGCGCCATGGCGCAGGGCGAGATGGTGGCCGAGCTGGTTTCGGGCAAGCGCCGCCATTTCCAGCCTGCCTCCATCCCGGCGGTCTGCTTCACCGACCCCGAGGTCGTGGTGGCGGGCCTGTCGCCCGCGGAGGCGGAAAGCGCGGGGCTGGACTGCCTGACGGCGTCCTTCCCGTTCGCCGCCAACGGCCGCTCGATGACGCTGGAATCCACCGACGGCTTCGTGCGCGTGGTCGCGCGCCGCGACAACCACCTGATCGTGGGCTGGCAGGCAGTGGGACGCGGCGTGTCCGAGCTGTCGACGGCCTTCGGCCAGTCGCTGGAAATGGGCGCCACGCTGGAAGACGTGGCGGGCACCATTCACGCGCATCCGACGCTGGGCGAAGCGGTGCAGGAAGCGGCGCTCAAGGCGCTGGGCCACGCGCTGCACATCTAGGAAGTGCGGGCAAGGCGCCGTTCGCGGCGACCTTGCCCGGTTTGCCTTTCGGCCGGGTCGTTACCGGCTGCCGTCGATGTACGGCCGGGCCTGCAGGATCAGGATGTCGTCACCCTGCACGGCCCATTCGATATCCTGGTCCGCGCCGCCCAGGCGCTGCTTGACCTGGCTGCCCACGGCAGCCAGGCGCGCCACCAGGGCATCGTTCAACACCTGGCGCGCGCCCTCGATCGGCACTTCGCGCACGCCGCCCGCGGCGTCCGCCACCAGTTGGGTGTCTTCGGCGGAGCGGGTCAGCACCTGCACCGCCTTGGACCAGCTGGAGTACATCAGCTGTTCGGCCTGCCGCTTGCCTTCCACCACCTTGATGCCCAGGCCGCGCTTGGCCGAGATGTAGGTGACGTAGCGGCGCGAGGCGTCGAAGGGATCGCGGGTGATCATGACGCCCGAGCTGTCCGATGCCGCCGCCTGTTGCACCAGCACCGCCATCACCACGCCGTCCTGGCCGATGCCGGCCGCGCGCCGGGCCTCGTACGCTTCGTAGTTGTAGACCGAGGCCCACACGGTCTGCACGGCTTGCGCCAGCGCGTCGGCCTGTGTCACGTTGGGCACGGTGGTGTAGAGCCCCGCGCCGCTGAATCCCGGCAGGTCCTCGGAATTGGACGAGCTGCGCACGAATACGCCGCGGCCCTGCAACTGCTTTTGCCAGCGTTCGCGCCAGGCGGCGGCCAAGGCCGGATCCGGTTGGGCCTGGATGATGTCCTGGCGCAGCGCAGCCAGTTCGGCGCGGCGCACGTTGGCGTCGCCGGTGAAGTCCGCCCGCTGCTCCAGCGCGGCCATGCGCTGCGGCACGCCCAGCTGCGCCATGAAGGCCGCGTACTGCGCGAAGGGGATGCAGAAGCCGTCCGGCACGGTGGCCGCAGGCGGCAGCGTGGACTTCAGCGCGCCCAGGTTGGCCGCCTTCACGCCGCAATGGCGGCTGTCGCGCGTGACCATGCCGGAGAGCGGCTTGATCGCCTTGACCGTCAGGTCGGGCTTGGGCAGCGGCTGGGCAGCCCTGGGCGGCGGGGCTTCAGGCTTGGCGATGCGTTGCACCTGATAGCCGCTGCTGGTGACGGTCAGCTCGACCCATTGGCCGTCGTGCTCGCGCAGTGCGGCGACGGCATCGCGCACATAGGCGTTGGGAATGCGCCAGCCCTTTGCCAGCAGATTGACGTGGGACAGCAGAGTGGAGGGGCGCTGCGTGACCAGGCCGGCCACGGGCGGCAGCGCCACCGGAACCTCGTCCAGCACCAGGATGTCGGTCGGCGCCAGGTCCGGCGTGTCGTCCACCGAAGCCACGATGCGCAGCCGGCCTTGCGCCTGGCCGGTGTTCAGCGGCAGGAAGGTCTGTTCGCGCAGCAGCGATTCCTGCGTCACGGGCTTCAGGCCAGAATTCTGCGCGACCTGTTCGTGCAGCGTGGAATTGGCCTTGAAGCGCACGGGTTCGTAGAAGCTGGCCTGCAGTTTTTCCTCGGTCAGCTTCAACAGCTCTGGGGTGAGCCGGTCGCCTTCCCAGAATTCATAGGTGTAGCCGGGCAGGTCGCGCTGCCAACTGAGCGTGCCGAACAGCAGGCGCCGCTGCGGCTCCTTGTACTGTGCGATCAGCGTGGCCTTGTCGTTGGCGGGCAAGAGGCGACGTTCACGCGCGAAGTTCTCGTGCAGCGAGTAGCGCGGTGTGTTGACGTAGTAGATCTTGCCGCCCTGTTTCCGGTCGATCACGAACAGTACGTGGGGGATCTCCAACGGCGTGCCGGGGTTGTAGACCCGGGCAAGCTGCTGGAATTCGGCCTGGGTCTGGATTTTCCCCAGGAAGGCGGGGCCGGTTTTCCTGGCGTCTTCCGCCTGCTGCGCCGCGCGCTCGTCGGCGGTCAACGGCCGCGAGTTTTCATAGGGCGAAGGCTTGCGGGCGGTTTGCGACTGGACGGGCGGGCCAAAGCTGGCCGCCGCCGCGCCCAGCGCGGCCAGGACGATCAGGCGGGTCAGGTGGCGGGACGAAAGGCGGCGGGAGGAAGATGGACTCATGAACGGGCGGGCGGGGCGCAGGGAGCCGCGATGATATCGGAGTGCCGCCGGCGTTTGTTTCTGGATGTGGCCAACTATGCGTTGACGTTGCTGCGAGGCGCAAAATACCCAATTTCAGTGATGTGCCTGGGGCCAGGAATGGCGTCTAATTCCGCCCAGGCTTGATCGCGCCCGCCGGCGCCGCGAGAAACCGGCCATCTCCGTACGAGAGGATGGAGACGGTTTTTCCGCAAGGTCTTTTTTAAGGAGCAGCTATCGCTGCTCTTTTTTTTCGCCTGCTCGGGAAATTCCCTAGCTGCTGAGGGCGTGCCGCCCGTTGACAGCGGCCTGCAGTGACTCGATACTCGAATCCAGTACGTATACGTACAAAATAATGGGCCTCGCAGCATCGGTCGACATCGGGTTCCCACTGCTCTCGCAAAGGAGTAAGCAATGAAGGACGGCGAAATTCTTTCCGGATTCCTGGCTCCCCATCCGCCGCACCTGGTGTACGGCGAGAACCCGCCGCAGAACGAGCCGCGCTCGCGCGGCGGCTGGGAAACCTTGCGCTGGGCCTACGATCATGTGCGCGAGAGCATCGAACGCCTGCGGCCCGACGTGCTGCTGGTGCATTCGCCGCACTGGATCACGCAGGTGGGCCACCATTTCCTGGGCGTGCCGCGCCTGGCGGGCCGCTCGGTGGACCCGATCTTTCCCGACCTGTTCCGCTACGACTTCGGCATGGACGTGGACGTAGAACTGGCCGAAGCCTGCTGCGAGGAAGGCCGCAAGCTGGGCCTGGTCACCAAGATGATGCGCAACCCGAAGTTCAGGGTGGACTACGGCACCATCACCACGCTGCACATGGTGCGGCCGCAATGGGACATTCCGGTGGTGGGGCTGTCGGCGAACAACACGCCGTACTACCTCAACACCAAAGAGGGGCTCAAGGAAATGGACCTGCTGGGCCGAGCCACGCGCGAAGCCATACGCAAGAGCGGGCGGCGCGCGGTGCTGCTGGCCAGCAATACGCTGTCGCACTGGCATTTTCATGAACAGCCCGAGGTGCCCGAGGACATGTCCAAGGAGCATCCGGCGCGCTACGACGGCTATCTGTGGGACATCCGCATGATCGAGCTGATGCGCAAGGGCAGGATGGGCGAGGTGTTCGAGCTGCTGCCGCAGTTCATCGACGAAGCCTTCGCTGAAGTGAAATCCGGCGCCTTCACCTGGATGCACGCGGCCATGGGCTATCCGCAGCTGGCGGGCAAGTTCCACGGCTACGGCACCGTGATCGGCACCGGTAACGCGGTGATGGAATGGAATCTTCAGGAGGCCGGGCTGTCTCGCCTCGAAGCATCCGCCGGTGCGACCGCCTAGCCCTCGAAGGACACATGCCATGACCCTCGTTTCCGCATTTCTCGTTCCCGGCAGCCCGCTGCCGCAATTGCGCAGCGACGTGGCGCCCTGGGGGCGGCTGAACCAGGCGCTGCGCGCGGCCGGCAAGTCGCTGGCGGCTTCCCGGCCCGACGTGGTGCTGGTGTATTCGACCCAGTGGATGGCAGTGCTGGACCAGCTATGGATCACCCGCGCGCGCAGCACTGGCGTGCACGTGGATGAGAACTGGCACGAGTATGGCGAGCTGCCCTTCGACATCGCCAGCGATACGGTTCTGGCCGAAGCCTGTGTGCAGGGCTGCCGCGATGCCGGCATCCATGCGCGCGGCGTGGACTACGACCACTTTCCCATCGACACGGGCACCATCACGGTCAGCACGCTGATGGGCTTCGGCACCGATCAGCTACCGGTGACGCTGGCGGCCAACAACCTCTACCACGACCATGCGCAGACGGAGCAGCTCAGCCGCATCGCCGTGCAGGCGGCCGCGCTCCAGAACAAGCGGGCAGCGGTCATCGGCATAGGCGGACTGTCCAACACCATGTTCCGCGAGCCGGTGGCGCCGGACTCGGATTGTGTGATCTCGCCGGCCGACGACGAGTGGAACCGCCGCATGCTGGCGTTGCTGGAAAGCGGCGATGCCGGACAACTGCGTGAACTCATGCCCGAGTACGCCGGGCAGGCCAAGGCGGAGATGGGCTTCAAGCACATGTCCTGGCTGCTGGGCGCGTTGGGCGGGCAGTTCCGCGGCGCCAAGGTGCTGGAATATGCGCCGCTGTATGGCAGCGGCGGGGCGGTGGTGGAATTCAAGGTGGGTTGAGGGCGCGCCGGGGCGCGGTGGGATCCAGGCTGCCCCTACCAGGACGGCATCGACCTTCGTCGTCAGGCAGTCCCCGTCAACGCCACCGGTATTTCCCTGGCCCCCGCCGTCCGGCGCCACTGCGCCGGCCCCGACACATGCAGGTTGCCGCCTTCGGCGTCCACCGCCACGGTCACGGGCATGTCCTGGACTTCGAACTCATGGATCGCTTCCATGCCCAGGTCCTCGAAGGCGACCACGCGTGCGCTGCGGATGGCGCGGGACACGAGATAGGCGGCGCCGCCCACGGCGATCAGGTAGGCCGCCCGGTGGCGCCGGATCGCCTCGACCGCCTGCGGACCGCGCTCCGCCTTGCCTATCATCGCCAGCAGTCCCGTGCGCTCCAGCATCATGCCGGTGTAGCCGTCCATGCGCGTCGACGTGGTGGGGCCGGCGGGTCCGACGGCTTCGTCGCGCACGGCGTCCACCGGCCCTACGTAGTAGATGGCGCGGCCGCGGAAGTCGGCCGGCAATGGTTCGCCGCGCGCCAGCATTTCACGGATGCGCTGGTGCGCGGCATCGCGTCCGGTCAGCATGCGGCCGTTGAGCAACAGGGTTTCGCCCGCGCGCCAGGATGCGACTTCCTCGCGGGTAAGCGTGTCCAGGTTCACGCGCCGGCCGGCGCTGGATCCGCGCGCGGCTCCCAGGTCGGGCCACAGGTCCAGCGACGGCGGGGCCAGGTGCGCGGGGCCGGAACCGTCCAGCACGAAGCGGGCATGGCGCGTGGCCGCGCAATTGGGGATCAGCGCGACGGGCTTGGCGGCGGCGTGCGTGGGGTAGGTCTTGATCTTCACGTCCAGCACGGTCGTGAGGCCGCCCAGGCCCTGCGCGCCCACGCCCAGCGCGTTGATGCGTTCGTGCAGTTCCAGCCGCAGCGCGTCCTCGGGCGCCAGCGCGTCGCCGCGCCGCGCCCGCGCCTGCAATTCATGCATGTCCAGCGGCTGCATCAGGCTTTCCTTGGCCAGCAGCACCGCCTTTTCGGCCGTGCCGCCCACGCCTATGCCCAGCATGCCGGGCGGACACCAGCCGGCGCCCATGGCGGGTATCTGCGCCAGCACCCAGTCGACGATGCTGTCGGCCGGGTTCAGCATGGCCAGCCGCGCCTTGTTTTCCGAGCCGCCGCCCTTGGCCGCGACCGTGACGGCCACGCTGGCGCCCGGCACGATGCGCGTGCTGATGACGGCGGGCGTGTTGTCGCGGGTGTTGCCGCGGCCGAACAGCGGGTCGGCCACCACCGAGGCCCGCAACGGATTGTCCGGGTCCAGGTAGGCGCGCCGCACGCCGGCGTTGACGGAGTCTTCCAGGCTGGCGGTAAAGCCCTCCCAGCGCACGTCCATGCCGACTTCCAGGAAGACGTTGACGATGCCGGTGTCCTGGCAGATCGGCCGGCGGCCGATGGCGGCCATGCGCGAGCTGGCCAGGATCTGCGCCATGGCGTCGCGCGCCGGCGCGCTGGCCTCGCATTCGTAGGCGCGGGCCAGGTGCGCGATGTAATCGGCCGGATGGTAGTGGCTGATGTACTGCAGCGCGCTGGCGATGGATTCGATCAGGTCGTCCTGGTGGATGAAGGTGCTCATGGCATGCGTGGGTAGGTGGCTTCAGCAGAGGATCAAGTTCAGTCGGCGTGCAGCGTGACGCCGGGCCGGTCCTTGACCAGGCTCACGGCCACGAAGGACACCAAGGCCATGGCGATGACGTAGACACCCACATGCCAGGACTGTCCGGTGGCGGTGATGATGGACTGCGCGATCATCGCGGCGAAGGCGCCGCCCAGGATGGAGCCCAGCGCGTAGCCCGCCGACACGCCCGAGTAGCGCACGTCGGCCGGGAACATCTCGGCGTACAGCGCGGCCTGCGGGCCATAGGTCAGGCCCAGCGGCACCGACAGCACGGCCAGGGCGAAGGCGAATTGCATGACGTCGCCGGAGTCGACGAAGGACCACATCGGCACCGCCCACAGCGCCAGCAGCACGTAGCCGAGCTGGAAGGTGCGCACGCGGCCGATGCGGTCGCCGAGCCAGCCGCCCAGCAGCGTGGTGCCCAGCCAGCAGGCCGCGGCCAGCGTGCAGATCATCAGCACCTGCTGCGGCGGCATGCGCAGCGCCCGGCTGCCGTAGCTGATGAAGAAGCCGACCAGCAGGTAGCCGGCCGTGCTGTTGCCCACGAAGATCAGCGTGGTCAGCAGGATCTGGCGCGGATGCTTGCGCAACAGCGTGCCCAGCGGCGCAGAGGAATGGCTGCGGCGCGACTGCATCTCCAGGAACACGGGGGATTCCTCGACCGCGCGGCGGATGAAGACGCCGACGACGATGAGCGCGATGGACAGCAGGAAGGACACCCGCCAGCCCCAGGCCATGAAGTTGTCGGGGCCGACCAACGAGGTAATGCACCACAGCACGCCGGTGGCGACGATCATGCCCAGCGGCACGCCGATCTGGGGGAAGGCGCCGAACAGCGAACGCCGGTCGCGCGGCGCGTGCTCGACCGCCATGAGGGCCGCGCCGCCCCATTCGCCGCCGGCGGAGAAGCCTTGCAGCACGCGCAGCGTCACCAGCATCACCGGCGCCCAGATGCCGATCTGCGCATAGGTGGGCAGCACGCCGATCAGCGCGGTGGACACGCCCATCAGGATCAGCGTGGCCGCCAGCACCCGCTTGCGGCCGTAGCGGTCGCCCAGATGGCCGCAGACGATGGCGCCCAGCGGCCGGAACAGGAAGGCCACGCCCACGGTCGCGAACGACAGGATCAGCGACAGTTCCGGGTTCTCCTTGGCGAAAGGCGCGAAGAACAGCGAGCCCAGCACCAGGCCGGCCGCCTGGACGTAGATGAAATAGTCGTACCACTCGATGGCCGAGCCGACCAGCGTGGCGGCCAGCACCTTGCGGTCGTCGGCGCTGACCAGCGGGCCGGACGCGGACCGGCCGGGGGCTGCGACGGCGGCGCCGTCGGCGGGGATTTCTGTCTGCATGATTGTCTCCGTGGGGGGGAATGCGGCGGTTCAGCTTCTTATTCGGGGGTGTTGCCTAGGCCGCCGCGCTCTGCGGCGCGTCGGGTTGGTTTTCCGGACGGGCCGCTACGAACGCGGGCAGGGCGGCGCAGGCCTGGACGATGGCGCGGACCCGCTCGAAGGGCGTCAGGTCCGCGCCGTAGCGCAAGGCGTTGTAGACCTGCGGGATCAGGTAGCACTCGACCAGGGTGGGCGCGGCGCCCAGCGCGTAGCGGCCGTCCTGCGCCGCGGGCAGCGCCGCCTCGAAGGCCTGGAAGCCTTCGGCGCACCAGTGGCGGTACCAGTCCTGGATCTGTTCGTCATCCGCGCCGAACTGGGCGCGCAGGCGCTTGAGCGCGCGCAGGTTGTTGAGCGGATGCATTTCGCAGGCGATCAGCTGCGCCAGCGCGCGGGCCTGCGCACGCAGCGTCGGATCGGCCGGCAGCAGCGGCGCGCCGGGATGGCGCTCGTCCAGGTACTCGATGATGGCCAGCGACTGCTGCAGGCGCAGGCCGTCGATTTCCAGCATGGGTACCAGGCCGAAGGGCGCCAGCGATCGGTAGGCGGGCTGCTGGTGTTCGCCCTTGACCATGTGCCAGGTGACCTGCCGGTAAGGCAGGTCCTTCAAGGCCAGGGCGATGCGGACCCGGTAGGCCGCGGAACTGCGCCAGTAGCTGTGCAGGGTGAGGGCAGGCGTATCGGCCACGGCGGTCTCCGGTCAGGCGGCGGCAGTTTCGGGCGTACCGGCCGATACAGCGCCAGGCATTGGGCGCGTGCCGGGAATGCGCACCTGCTGGTCGATGTCGCCGAACAGGCTTGCGCCCGCGTCGTCGCGCATGCCGATGCGCACCCGGTCGCCGTGCTTGAGGAAGGGCGTGCGCATTTCGCCGTCGCGCAGCTTTTCCCGCACGCGCGCCTCGACCAGGCAGCACACGCCGGCGGCGTCGCTGGCATTCGAAATGGTGCCGCTGCCCACCAGGGTGCCGGCGCCCAGGCGGCGCGTGCGGGCCGCGTGCGCGATCAGTTCGCCGAAATGGAATTGCATTTCCTCGCCCGCCTGGGGCTGGCCGATCTGCCGGCCGTTTAGCCACACCTGCATGGCGCGGTGCAGCTTGCCGCCGCGCCAGTAGGGCGCGAGCTCGTCGGGTGTGACCAGCACGGGCGACAGCGCCGAGGCCGGCTTGCCCTGCAGGAAGCCGAAGCCCTTGGACAGCTCGGGCAGCACCACGTTGCGCAGGGTCACGTCGTTGACCAGGCCCAGCAGCACGACGTGTTCGAGCGCCGCGTCCGGGTCCACGCCCAGCGGCACGTCGTCGGTCACGACCACGATCTCCGCCTCCAGGTCCACGCCCAGTTCCTCGCTGGCGGCGGTGATGTCTTCGCAAGGGCCCATGAAGTCATCCGAGGCGCCCTGGTACATCAGCGGATCGGTCAGGAACGAAGGCGGCATCTCGCCGCCGCGGGCGCGGCGCGTCAATTCCACGTGGTTCAGGTAGGCCGACGCGTCCAGCCATTGGTAGGCGCGCGGCAGGGGCGCGGCGCAGCGGGCGGGGTCGAAGGGCTGGCTGGCGCCTTCGCGGGCGTTCAGCGCTTCGTATTCGGCCTGCAGCAGCGGCGCGGCGCGGGCCCAGTCGTCCAGCGCCTGCTGCAAGGTGGCGGCGATGTGCGGCACGGTGCGCATGCGGGTCAGGTTGCGGTCGACGACGGCCAGGGCGCCGTCGCGGGCGCCGTTGGTCAGGGTGGCGAGTTTCATCTTCAGGTGCTCCGTATCGGAAAGGCAGGCCCGCGGCGGGGCCTCGTCGTGCGGGGATCAGGCGGTGAGTTCCGCCCACATGTCGCGGTCGCGCTGGGCGGTCCAGACGCGCGGATCGGCGATGCCGCTGGCCTCGTCATAAGCGCGCGAAACGTCGAAGGGAATGGCGTGTTCGTAGATGACGACGTGGCCGAACTCGGGGTCCATGACGCGGCGCGTGTCTTCATAGACCTGCTTCAGGCTCTTGCCTTGCTCCACGCCCTGGCGGGCGCAGCCGTACAGCGTTTCGACCCAGCTGCGCGTGTAGCCGATGGCCTCGCGGCAGGCGGCGGGCGTGGTCAGGGCGGGACCGCGGCCCGGCACCATCTGGCGCGGTTGCAGCGCTTGCAACGCGTCCAGCGTGGCGGGCCAGTCCGACAGGTAGGCATCGCCCGTGTACACGCCCGCGTTGAATTCCACCAGGTCGCCGGAGAAACAGATGCCCTGCGACGGAATCCAGACGATGGAGTCGCCCCGGGTGTGGCCGGCGCCCAGGTGCAGCATGCGCACTTCGAGGCTGCCCAGGAACACGGTCAGCTCGCGCTCGAACACCACGGTGGGCCAGGTCAGCCCGGGGATGGTCTCGGCGGACTGGAACAGCCGCGGGAAGCGGCCGATCTCCGAGTCCATGTCGGCCTGGCCGCGTTCGACGATGAGCTCATGCGTGCCGCGGCTGGCGTACACGTTGGCCGCGCCCTCGGCCACGAAGGCGGACGCGCCCAGCACGCGCACGGCGTGGTAGTGCGTCAGCGCCACGTGGCGGATGGGCTTGTCGGTGACGCCGCGGATGGCTTGGATCAGCGCCTGCGCCATGGCCGGGGTGGCGGTCGCGTCGACCACCATCACGCTGTCGTCGCCGATGATCACGCCCGAGTTGGGGTCGCCGTCGGCCACGTAGGCGTAGGCGTTGTCGGACAGGCGCTCGAAGGAGATCTTCTTTTCCGCCAGGTCGGCCTGGGAGGCGAAGGGTTTGCTCATGGTGTTCCTTTGATGAATGGAAAGTGGGCGTTTCAGCTGGCGTGGGCCTGGCCGCGCTGCTGGCTGCTGGTGCCGCTGGCGCCGGGCATCAGCCCGGCGGCCTTGTCGCGGGTCCAGGCAGCCAGGTCGTCATGGGCGCTGCGGCGTTTGCGAGCCACGTAGTCGTCCACGGGCAGGCGCAGGGTCAGTTCGAGCCGGATGCCGTTGGGGTCGAAGAAATAGATCGAGCGGATGAAGTGGTGGTCGGTCGGCCCCACCACCTCGACGCCGTGGGACAGCAGCCGCTGGCGCATCCGTTCCAGCTCGGCTTCGCCGCCGATTTCCATGGCGAAGTGGTTGACCCAGCGCGGCGTGGCGGGATCGGGCTGGCTCAGTCCGTTGTCGCCCAGGTCGAAGAAGGCGATGTGGGAGCCGTCGGCGAATTCGAAGAACAGGTGCACGAAGGGACAGTGTTCGCCGGTGGAGGGCACGCGTTCTTCCTTGACCACGTGCACCAGCGGCAGGCCGAGGATGTCTTCGTAGAAATGCCGGGTTTCCTCCGCGTCGCGGCAGCGCCAGGCGAAGTGATGCAGGCCCTGGATGGCGGGGCAGGCGGGGGGGTGTTGCAGCGTCATGGCGCCGTCTCCGTGGTTCATGGAATGTTCAAGGCGGGCGAGCCGGGCTGGATCGCCAGCATCTCGTCGACCGCCGCCTGCACCCGGGCCGCGTCGTCCACGGCTTCGATGAGCAGCAGCGACAGCCGGGCCAGGCTGTCGCGCTGGGCCGCGGGGTCGGGCACGTTGGTCAGCGCGATAAGGCGCTCGAGCAGGTCGTCAAGCTGTTGCTGGGATAGCGGCATGGCTGGCGCCTCCGGTTGAGCGGTAGAGGCCGCGGGCCTCGGGCAGGGGTTCGGGACAGGCGCCGGGGGCATCCAGCGCCGCGTTGATCCAGGCCTGCACGGCCTCGGGATCGCGCGTCTCGGGCGTGGCCGCGGCCATGACATGCTGGTCGGGGCGCAGCAGCCAGGCCTGGCCGTCCAGCGTCTGGCCGAGCTGGTGCGCCAGGGCGGCGCGTCCGCGCTCATCGCAAAGCGGACCGACGGCGATCCAGCGCAGCAGGCCGTCGTCGTCCTCCGCGCCGGCGGGCAGGGCATCGCCGAACACCAGCACGGTGAACCAGGGGCCGAGCAGCCCATGCAGGGTCAGGCCGTCGCTTTGCCGCAGCACCACGTTGGGCAGCGCGCGCCCGGCCAGGGCGTGCGCGCCCCGCGCCAACGCCGACGCCGGATAGACGGCCGGCATGCACAGGCGGCCGGTGTTGATCATGCGGGCGGCGGTGGCGTGGCGCGGCGCCAGGTCGATGATGGCGTCGCGCCACAGCGCGGCCGAGCGGGCCGCGCCCGGGTAGACGAAGCGCGAGGAACGGCGCGCCTGGCGGATGTTCTCCATCGCCGCGTGCTTGCGCTCCACGCTGTAGGTGTCCAGCAGTGAGTCGCCCGCGCGGCATTGCAGCAGCAGGGCCAGCTTCCAGCCCAGGTTGTCGGCGTCCTGGATGCCGCCGTTGCCGCCGCGCGCACCGAACGGCGCGACCAGGTGGGCCGAGTCGCCCGCGAACAGCACGCGGCCGTGGCGCAGACTGTCCAGGCATTCATGGCGGTAGGCCCAGACGCCGTGCCAGGCGATGTCGAATTCCACGCGTTCGCCCAGCAGGTCCCAGACGCGCTGGCGCATGGCCGCGTCGGTGGCCGCCTCGGCCGGGTCTTCGTCCGCGCGCAGCTGGAAATCCAGCCGCCAGGTATCGTCGGCCATCTTGTGGCGCCAGACCGCGCGGCCATGGTTGCTGCGCGCGTCCAGCCAGGTCCAGCGTTCCTCCGGCCAGGTGGTGTCGCGCAGCACGATGTCGATGATGATCCAGCGGTCCTCGGTCTGGTCGTACACCCGCGGGCTGAGGCCCAGCATGCCGCGCACCGCGCTCTTGGCGCCGTCGCAGGCGACGACCCATTGCGCGCGGCACGGGTAGGGGCCATCGGGCGTCTCCACCTGCAGCGTCGCCGGGCCGTCCGCTTGCGGTTCGATGCCGGCGACGCGGTTCAGCCAGCGCAGCTCGGCCAGCGGCTCGCGCATCAGCGCGTCCACCAGGAAGGCTTCCAGGTAGTACTGCTGCAGGTTGACGAAGCCGTTGTGGCGCATGTCGGGCTGGTCCTGCAGCGTGAAGGACGCCACCGCCATGTCGCGGCACAGCACGCGGCCCACGTTCCAGCGCACGCCCTTGCCGACCACGTCGCCGGCCATGCCGAGCCGGTCGAAGATGTCCAGCGTGCGCTGCGCCCAGACCATGCCGCGCGAGGCCAGGCCGCGCACGCCGACGGTGTTGTCGTCGTCCAGCACGACTACGGGGATGCCCCGCCGCACCAGGTCCAGCGCCAGCGTCAGCCCGGTCAATCCGGCCCCCACGACCGCCACCGGATGCGGATCGCGGCGCGGGCGGTCCATTTCCTCGGGCCTGACGTATGGATAGATGGGAAGCTCTTTCATCGTTTTCCCTAGTTCGATGTGGTTTGTTGCAGGCCCCACTCTAGGAGCGCAGCGCGGGCCCGTCATGTCCTCACGGAAGAGGACATCGCGGCGGCGGGGGATGACCTTAGAATCGGGAAAACACGCGCAAGCGGGGGAAAACGACACCATGGAAGAGACAAACAACCCTATGCCCGCGGGCGGGGGGCCGGACCGTTGGGCCGAGTCCGCCGTCATGGACCTGGGCGGTCCGATGTTCCATGCCGCGCTGCTGCTGGCACTGCGCGAAACCGTGGCCGCCGACCACGTGTCGCACGTGTTCTACGGCCAGGAAGGCTCGGTGCAGTATTCGTCGGCCGCCAGCCTGCTGAACCAGTCCCTGATCGAATGGACCACCAACGTATTCGTGGACAACGAGTTCTACCGGCGCGACCCCAATTACGGCCTGCTGCGCGACATGGCCTGCCGGCCCGGCCATCATCCCGACCTGGTCGTCCAGACCGCGTCGCCCGAACGCATCGCGGATGACGAGTACCGCCGCCTGCTGTTCGAACGTCCGGGCTTCGCCAGCAAGATTTCGCTCATCGGCTGCCGCGACGAGGGCATCAGCTACCTGAACCTGTATTTCTCGCACGCCCATTCGCCGAACGTGGCCGAGCTGATGCGCGGGCGCGCGCCATTGCTGATCGCGCTGGCGCGGCGCCATCACCAGTTGTGCCGCGTGCAAGCGGACGCGCCGCGCGCGCCGTCCTGGTGCAGCGGACTGTCGCTGCGCGAGATCCAGGTGGCGGACCTGCTGCGCCAGGGCCATACCGCGAAGGAAGTGGGGCGCGAGCTGGGCCTGTCGCCCACCACCGTGGTCACCTACAAGAACCGCATCTTCAAGAAGAACAACGTGGCCAGCCTGAAGGAGTTCCTGATCAAGGCGCCGGCCGCATGCGCCGTGCCGGCCTGTATGCCGGAGGCGGGCAGGCGCTGAGCAACACGCCTGCGTTCGGGGTTGCAGCTGCTGCTGCCGGGTTTCCAGCCTCCGGGCGCCCGGTGGCCGCTCGTGCGATTCGGGATCAGACCTTGACGGATGGCCGCGGACGGGCGACGGCAGGAACCGCCAGGGCCGCCAGCAGCGCCACGGCCCCGGCGATATAGCCCACGCTGCCCAGCCCCCATTGCGCGATCGCCCATCCGCCCAGCATGGCGCCGGCGCCAATGCCGGCATTGGCTGCCGACACGTTCAGCGTCCCCGCCATGGCCTGGGCTTGCGGCGCGACCTGCATCACGCGCACCTGGCACACCGGATACAGGGCCGTGTTGGCGATGCTCCAGGCAGCCAGCGCCGGCAGCAGCCCGGCTGGCGTCGACGCCAGCGGCACGGCGGCCATCATGCCCAGGCCCAGCAGCAGGGTGAACGCCAGGGTCGCGGCCAGCGGATTGCGGTCGGCCGCCAGTCCGCCCAGCCAGTTGCCCGCCAGGCCCGCCGCGCCAAACCCCATCAGCCACCAACCCACCTGCGCCGGCGGCACGCCGGCGATACGTTCCAGCACATCGGCGAGATAGGTGTAGGCAGTGAACATCGCGGTGAACACCGCGACGGACAGGGCGATGTGGGCCAGCATGCGAGGGTCGCGCAGTATCCGCGCCTGCTCGCGCAGGCCCGCGCGCGGCGGGCGCGGCAAGGTCGGCATGCAGGCCCACATCAAGGCGGCCAGCGCCAGGGACAGCGCTGCCAGTCCCCAGAAACTGCCGCGCCAGCCTATGGACGCGGCCGCCAGGGTGCCTAGCGGAATGCCGAACAGCAGCGCGGCGGAAATGCCCAGGTAGACGCGCGCCACCGCCTGTCCGGCACGGCGGGGGCCGGCCAGTTGCGCCGCGGCTTCGCTGGCCGTGCCCCAGAACACCGGCAGGGCCAGCGCGGGTATGAAGCGCGCCACTGCCAGCACCCAGATGTTGGGCGCGGCAGCGGCCAGCGCATTGGCGGCGGCGAAGACCAGCAGGATCGCGACGAACAGGCGCTTGCGCTCCACGTGCGATAGCGCCGCCGTCAGCAAGGGCCCCGACAGCATCACGGTGAATGCGAACAGGGTTACAAGCTGGCCCGCAGCGGATACGGAGATGGACAGGTCGCGGGCCAGTTCGGGCAGCAGTCCCACGATCAGGAACTCCGTGGAAACGATGACGAAGGCCGCGACGGCGAGGATGGCGATGGAAAGCGTGGCGGAGCGGGCGGGGGCAGATGGCGATGCCAGGGAGGTTTCGAGCATGGATGGGTTCAAGAGCAAGACGGCCTTGAACGATATTGGAGATAGAATTTCTTATCTCAGGTATTTATTCCTTGAATTAAGGAATCTGATTCCTTAATAATCGCCGCCATGATCCCGTCCGAACGCCTGAAAGGCATCGAAGCTTTCGTCACCACCGCGGACGCGGGCAGCTTCACCGCCGCCGCTGACCGGCTCCACCTCACCGCGTCGGCGGTGGGCAAGAGCGTCGCGCGGCTGGAAGCCCGCCTGCGCACCCGCCTGTTCGAACGCAGCACCCGCCGCCTGGCGCTGACGGATGCGGGCAGCGCCTACTACCGCACCTGCGTGCGCGTACTGGCCGAATTGCAGGACGCCGAAGCGGTGCTGGCGGCGCAGCGCCAGGAACCGGCCGGCCGCCTGCGCCTGGACCTGCCCGCGACCTTCGGCCGCAGGGTCGCGCTGCCGCTGCTGTTGCAGTTCGCCAAGCGCCATCCGTTGTTGCGGGCGCAAGTGTCGTTCACGGACCGTCATGTGGATCTGGCCGCCGAAGGCATAGACGTGGCCGTGCGCATCGGCGGGCCGCAGCAGTGGGCGCCCGGCCTGGGCCATCGTTACCTGGGTTCGGAGCGCGTGATTTTCTGCGCTTCGCCGCAATACCTGGCGCAACGCGGCACGCCGCTCACCGCCGACGACCTGGCGCAGCATGACGCGGTGGCCTACGGCCGCGCGGACGGGGAGCCGCCGGTGTGGCGCATCGCGCAGGACGCCGGACCCGCCAGCCTGCGGCCGATCGACGGCGTGATGCTGCTTGACAGCGCCGAAGCCCAGGTCGACGCCGTCGCCGCCGGCTTCGGCATCGCGCAACTGGCGACCTGGCTGGCGGCCGACGCCTTGCGCGATGGGCGGGTGGTCGAAGTGCTGCCGCAATTGGCCACCGAAGGCCTGCCGCTGTACCTGGCGTGGCCGCTGGGCAAGCAGTTGTTGCCCAAGGTGGATGCGGTGGTGGAGATGCTGGGGGAGTCGCTCAGTATCGTGTAGCGGGCGGCCGCACTCGCGACACCAACGATACGTGGCTAGTCCAGTTTCCTGATATTCCAGAAGCGTTGACCGTAGGGCAGGACGTCGATGAAGCGGCGATCAACGCCGAAGAGGCGCTCGAAGCTGCGCTGGAGATCTACTTCGAGGCGCGCCGCCCCATCCCCATGCCCTCCAAGCCCGCCAAGGGCCAGGCATCGGTAACCTTGCCTGCCTTGGTCACCAGCAAGGTCTTCCTGTCGAACGAAATGATTCTTCAGGGAGTACGAAAGGTGGACGCATCGATCGCCTGACGCTGGCAGGCCAGCAGATCTCGGGGCCCAATAAAAATCGGCCCCAATAACGGGGCCGATAGTGTTGCAGCAGAAAAGCGAGCCTTACTCCGCCGTTTCCTGCAGCACGCGCCGGGCTTCCTCGGCCACGCGCTCCGGGGCGGTACCGCCCACGTGCTTGCGGGCCGCGACCGAGCCTTCCAGGGTCAGGACCTGGTGCACGTCGTCGCCGATGCTGGCGTGGTAGGCCTTGAGTTCGTCCAGCGACAGGTCGGCCAGGTCGCAGCCGCGCTGTTCGCAGTCGCGCACGGCGTGGGCCACGACTTCGTGGGCGTCGCGGAACGGCACGCCGCGCTTGACCAGGTAGTCGGCCAGGTCGGTGGCGGTGGCGAAGCCCTGCAGGGCGGCGGCGCGCATGTTGTCGGCCTTGACCTTGATGCCGCCGGCCATGTCCGCGAAGATCGTCAGCGTGTCGCGCACGGTGTCGACGGTGTCGAACAGGCCTTCCTTGTCTTCCTGATTGTCCTTGTTGTAGGCCAGGGGCTGGCCCTTCATCAGGGTCAGCAGGGCGACCAGGTGGCCGTTGACGCGGCCGGTCTTGCCGCGGGCCAGCTCGGGCACGTCGGGGTTCTTTTTCTGCGGCATGATCGAGCTGCCGGTGCAGAAGCGGTCGGCCAGGTCGATGAAGCCCACGCGCGGGCTCATCCAGAGCACCAGCTCTTCGGACAGGCGCGAGACGTGCGTCATGATCAGCGCGCCGGCGGCGCAGAATTCGATGGCGAAGTCGCGGTCGGACACGGCGTCCAGCGAATTGCGGCACACGCCGTCAAAGCCCAGGGTCTTGGCGACGCGCTCGCGGTCGATCGGGTAGGACGTGCCGGCCAGGGCGGCGGCGCCCAGCGGCAGGCGGTTCACGCGGCGGCGGCAGTCGGCCAGGCGCTCGGCGTCGCGGCCGAACATTTCGGCATAGGCCAGCAGGTGATGGCCGAAGGTGACGGGCTGGGCGACCTGCAGGTGCGTGAAGCCGGGCATGATGGTGCCGGCGTTGTCCAGCGCCACCGTGGCCAGGGCGTGGCGCAGCTGGCGCAGCAGGTCCAGCAGGTTGTCGATTTCGGCGCGCAGCCACAGGCGGATGTCGGTGGCGACCTGGTCGTTGCGCGAACGGCCGGTGTGCAGGCGCTTGCCCGCGTCGCCCACCAGTTCCACCAGGCGCTTTTCAATGTTCAGGTGCACGTCTTCGAGGTCGAGCAGCCATTGGAAGCTGCCGGCGTCGATTTCGGACATGATCTGCGTCATGCCGCGCTGGATGTCGGCCAGGTCCTGGGCGCCGATGATGCCCTGGGCGGCCAGCATGTCCGCGTGCGCGAGCGAACCTTGAATGTCGTAGCGCGCCAGGCGCTTGTCGAAATCCACGGACGCCGTATAGCGCTTGACGAGTTCGGAAACCGGTTCCGAGAACCGGGCGGACCAGGCCTGCGCCTTGTTGGCGAACTGGTTTTGATCGGGGGAGGGAGTGTTTGCCATGATGGTCGGAATTATAGGGCCTGGCGCGCAAGGCCGGCGGCGCCGACCGCAGGTTCCGCGGGGGCGAACCCTCGGGCCTGGCCTTTGTCGGATAATCCTGGATTAGTTTCAAGACCTTAGAGCAGGAAGAGAGTCTATGCCCCTGGAATGGGAAGAACTGGTCACCCAATTGGATACCCATCTGCCGCGCGAAGCCTGGGCGCAGACCCTGATCGGGATCGGCGCGCTGATCCTGGCCGCGTTGTTCGTGCAGTGGGTGGTGGCGCGGGTCGTGCTGCTGCTGGCGCACCGCGTGCTGGTGCTGAGCGGCCGCGGCGACTGGGATAAGGCCCTGCAACGCCGCCGCGCCTACCAGAACCTCTGGTATGCGGTGCCGTTCGCGGTGGTGTCGCTGGGTATAGACCTGGTGCCGCATGTCGAGCGGGCGGTGACCATCGTCGGGCGGCTGGCGCATGCCGGTGCCTGGATCTGCGTGTTCATGGCGTTTTCCGGGGTGCTGAGCGCCTGGCAGGATACCTATTCCGCCACCACCCGGGCGCAGACCCGCTCCATCAAGGGCTATATCCAGATCGGCAAGCTGATCCTGATGGCGGTATGCACCGTTTTGGTGCTTTCCATCCTGATCGACCGCTCGCCGCTCTGGATGATTTCCGGCCTGGGCGCGCTGTCCGCCGTGCTGCTGCTGGTGTTCAAGGACACGCTGCTGTCGCTGGTGGCCAGCACCCAGCTGACCAGCAACGACATGCTGCGCATCGGCGACTGGATCGAAATGCCGCAGTCCAACGCCGACGGCTTCGTCAAGGATATCGCGCTGCATACGGTCAAGGTGCAGAACTGGGACAACACCGTCACCACGGTGCCCACCTACAAGCTGTTCTCGGAGAGCTACCGCAACTACCGCCACATGTTCGAATCGGGCGGACGGCGCATCAAGCGCACCGTCCGCATCGACTCGGCCAGCGTGCGCTTCCTGACCGACGACGAGGCGCAGCGGCTGATGCGTTTTCGCCTCTTGCACGACTACCTGCAGGCCAAGACCCACGATATCGCCCAGGCCAACCAGACCATGGGCGAACTGGCCAGCGTGCCGGCCAACCGCCGCCGCCTGACCAATATCGGCACCTTGCGCGCCTATGCGCTGGCCTACCTGAAGCAGAATCCCGAGGTCCGCCAGGACATGGCGATGATGGTGCGCATGATGGAGCCCACCTCCGAGGGCATCCCGGTCGAGGTCTATTGCTTTACCGCCGTCACCGCCTGGGTCGAGTACGAGCGCATCCAGGGCGACATCTTCGACCATCTGCTGGCCATCCTGCCCGAACTGGGCCTGCGCCTGTACCAGCAGCCGTCCGGCGCCGACATCGGCGCGATGGGCGTCCACCTGCGCGAAGGCGCCTTGCAGGCTGCGCTGGCCGGTGAAGGCGGCCGTCCGGGCCTGGCCGCGCCGTCGGAACGCGGACTGACCGACGAGAAGATGCCGCGCTAGCGGACAGCGGGCGCGGCAAGGCGCCGGGGCGGGGCCGGCGGGTGGCCCCGTGAGATAATCCAGGCGTTGAAATCCCAGGCGATAGACCCGATGTCGAACCCGTTCTTCAACCTGTATTCCCACGGCTTTGCCCGGGTGGCCGTCGGCGTGCCCGAATGCAAGGTCGCGGACCCCGCGTTCAATGCCGCCCAGACCATCGCGCTGGCGCAGCAGGCCGCCCAGGGCGGCGCGGTGCTGGCGGCGTTTCCCGAGCTGGGCCTGTCCGCCTATACCTGCGACGACCTGTTCCACCAGAAGGCCTTGCTGGACGAATGCGAGGCCGCGCTGGCCCAGGTGGTGGTGGCAACCGCGGAAATGGACATCGCCGTCGTGGTCGGCGCGCCGCTGCGCGTGGCCCACCAGCTGTTCAATTGCGCCGTGGTCGCCGCCGGCGGCCGCGTGCTGGGCGTGGTGCCCAAGAGCTACCTGCCCAACTACGGCGAATTCTACGAAGCGCGCCAGTTCAGCGCCGGGGATTGCGCAGCCGTGTCCGAGATCAGCCTGCTGGGGCAGACCGTGCCGTTCGGCTCCGAGCTGGTCTTCCAGATGGAAAAGCTGCCGCTGTTCCAGTTCCACGTCGAAATCTGCGAAGACGTCTGGGTGCCGATCCCGCCGTCTTCCTACGCCGCGCTGGCGGGCGCCACCGTGTTGGTGAACCTGTCGGCCTCCAATATCGTGGTCGGCAAGTCCGAATATCGCCACCAACTGGTGGCGCAGCAGTCGGCGCGCTGCCTGTCGGCCTACATGTACACCTCCGCCGGGCGGGGCGAGTCCTCCACCGACATGGCCTGGGACGGCCAGGCGCTGATCTACGAAAACGGCGAACTGCTGGGCGAATCCGAACGTTTCCTCGGTCATTCCCATCTGCTGTTCGCGGACGTGGACCTCGAACGCCTGTCGCGCGAACGCATGCGCCAGACCACCTTCGGCCAGTCCGTGCGCCGCCATCAGGACGAAGTCCGCAAATTCCGCAGTGTGGCGGTGCCCGTGAATCCGCCGCTGGAAGACGCCGAGCTGCCGCTGGAGCGGCGCGTGGCGCGCTTTCCCTATGTGCCGGCCGACCCGCAGCGCCGCGATGCCCGCTGCAAGGAGGTCTACAGCATCCAGGTGCAGGCCCTGGTCCAGCGCCTGTCGGCCAGCCGCATGTCCAAGGTCGTCATCGGCATTTCCGGCGGGCTGGATTCCACCCATGCGCTGCTGGTCTGCGCCAAGGCCATGGACGCGCTGGACCTGCCGCGCGCCAATATCCTGGCCGTCACCATGCCGGGCTTTGCCACCAGCTCGCGCACGCTGCAGCAGGCGCGCAAGCTGATGGAGGTGGTGGGGTGCACGGCTTCCGAGATCGACATCCGGCCCAGCTGCCTGCAGATGCTCAAGGACCTGGGCCATCCTTATGCCGACGGCAAGCCGGTCTATGACATCACCTTCGAGAACGTGCAGGCCGGCGAACGCACCAACCACCTGTTCCGCATCGCGAATTTCAACAACGCCATCGTCATCGGCACAGGCGACCTGAGCGAGCTGGCCCTGGGCTGGTGCACCTACGGCGTGGGCGACCACATGTCGCACTACAGCGTCAACGCCAGCGTACCCAAGACGCTCATCACCCACCTGGTGCGCTGGGTCGCCGAATCCGGCCGCCTGGGCGAGGAGGGGGCGCAGGTGCTGCTGGACGTGCTGGGCACCGACGTCAGTCCCGAACTGGTGCCGGGCGGAGCCGACGACAAGCCGGTGCAAAAGAGCGAAGACTCCATCGGCCCCTACGAACTGCAGGACTTCAACCTGTACTACACGCTGCGCTACGGCTTTGCGCCGACCAAGGTGGCGTTTCTGGCGCTGGCGGCCTGGCGCGACCGCGAGGCCGGCGCCTGGCCCGAGGGCGGCCACGTGGCCCGCAACCAGTACGATCTGACGGCCATCAAGCGCAACCTTAAGATTTTCCTGGACCGTTTCTTCCGCCTCAGCCAGTTCAAGCGCACCTGCGTGCCCAACGCGCCCAAGGTCGGCTCCGGCGGTTCGCTGTCGCCGCGCGGCGACTGGCGCGCGCCCAGCGACTCCGAGTCGGCGGTGTGGATGCGCGACGCCGAACGCATTCCCGACGAGGCCTGACCGGGATTTCCCGCCCAAGGGGGACCCGGCGTCCGGGTCCCCGCGGGTGGTATTCTCTTATCCGATGCGCCCTGCAGCCATACCTAGCCAGGGCGCCGCAACAGATCAAAACCCAGGACGACCAACGTGAAACAAGTCACCGCCATCATCAAACCCTTCAAGCTCGACGAAGTCCGCGAAGCGCTGGCCGAAGTCGGCGTCAGCGGCCTGACCGTTACCGAAGTCAAGGGTTTTGGCCGCCAGAAAGGCCATACCGAGCTTTACCGCGGCGCCGAGTACGTGGTGGACTTCCTGCCCAAGATCCGCGTGGAAGTGGTGCTGCCCGACAGCCAGGTCGAAGCCGCCATCGAGGCTGTGGTCAAGGCTGCCCGCACCGGCAAGATCGGCGACGGCAAGATCTTTGTCACTCCGGTCGAACAGGCCATCCGCATCCGCACGGGCGAGAGCGACGAAGAGGCGCTATAAGTTCCACGGGACTTGCGGCTGGCCGGATCCGCCGGCGGCCGCGAGACCGCGACAAGATGTTGCGGGCTTGGCGCGGCGAGGATCCTGCCGCACCAAGCCCGCAACGCATTTTCCGGCCTAGCGGATGAGCTGGTTCATCTCCAGGATCGGGCTCATCACCGCCAGCACGATCAGCAGCACGAATCCCCCCATCAGCAATATCAGCGCCGGTTCCAGCAGCGCCGTCATGGCCATGGCGCGCCGCTCCAGATCGCGCGACAGGTTCTGCGCGCCGCGGTCCAGCAGTTCAGGCAGGCGGCCGGTCTTTTCGCCGCTGGCGATCAGATGCACAAGCAGCGACGGAAACACCTTTTGCGCGCCCAAGGATGCCGATAGCGACGCGCCTTCGCGCACGCGCGCCGAGGCTTCGTCCACGGCCTGGCGCAGCACATCGTTGCCCAGGGTGCGGCGCGCCGCCTCCAGGGCCGTCAGCAACGCCACGCCGCTGCCCGAGAGGATCGCCAGCGTGGACGCGAAGCGCGCGGCATTCACGCCCAGTACGAAGCGCCCGGCCAAGGGCAGCTTCAGCACGCGCGCATGCCAGGCGCGCCGCGCGGCGGGCGCGCGCAACGCGTAGCGCCACAGCGCGACGGCCGCCGCCAGCGCCGCGCCGGTCGCGACGCCCCATTCGCGCACGTAGTCCGACAGCGCCAGCATGATGCGCGTCAGGAGCGGCAGCTCCTGCTTGGCCTGGCTGAACGCCGACACCACCTGCGGCACCACATAGCCCAGCAGGAAGATCACGATGATCACCGACACGCAGGCCACCACCGCCGGATAGATGAACGCGGTCAGCACCTTGCTGCGCAAGGCGTTGCGCTCCTCGATGTAGTCCGCCAGCTTCTCCATCACTTGCGCGAGATCGCCCGATTCTTCGCCGGCGCCGATCAGCGCGCGGTAGATCTCCGGGAAGTCGCGCGGCCGCGCGGCCAGGGCGGTCGACAGCTTGTGGCCCGCGCGCACATCGTCGCGCACGCCGCCCAGCGTAGCGGCAATGTGTTTTTTCTCGGCCTGTTCCAGCGTGGCGCTCAGGGCCGCGTCCAGCGGCAGGCTCGCGGCCAGCAGGCTGGCGAGCTGGCGGGTGAGCCAGGCCAGATCCGCATCCGACAGGCGCGTGCGCAGCGATGCGCCGAAGCCTTCGGCGCGCGCCGCGAGGGACGTGGACAGCGGCAGCAGGCCGCGGCCGCGCAGCTGGTTGCGGGCGCCGCGTTCGCTGTCGGCGTCGATCGTGCCGCGCACGATCTTCCCCAACGCGTCGGTGGCTTCG
Organism: Achromobacter sp. GD03932; assembly: GCF_029839485.1. Taxonomy (NCBI): domain Bacteria; kingdom Pseudomonadati; phylum Pseudomonadota; class Betaproteobacteria; order Burkholderiales; family Alcaligenaceae; genus Achromobacter; species Achromobacter sp. GD03932. Next base: position 70,234 of record NZ_JAOCAT010000029.1, on the reverse strand, counting down.
TAACGGAAGGAAGGCATCTGGAAAGCATGGCCAGCGCGCATGAAAAAAACGCGCAAAGCCCCGAATTTAAAGGGTTTCAAGGCCGCTACGATGCCTGCGAATTATGACCGTAGTGTTGCACTGTCACCCCGTATACTCCGACGCGCTTTCACGTTTTTTCACACGATTTCACGTTTCAGGCACCTATCCCGTCATGCGTCATATTGCGCAATTCAGCCTTGCGGTACTGCTCGCCGCAAGCCAGCTCGGACCCGCGGCCAGCACAGTCCATGCTCAACAGACCGACAATCGCGTCAGTCTGAATTTCGTCGACACCGATATCCCCGCCGTGCTGCGCGCGCTGTCGCTGTTCACGCAGCGCAACTTCCTGGTGGATCCGCGCGTCAAGGGCAAGCTGACGCTGGTGTCGGACCGTCCCGTGGACAGCGCGCAGGCGTTGTCGATGCTGACGGGCGCGCTGCGCATGCAGGGCTTTGCCATCGTCGAGGTGGATGGCGTGACGCGCGTGGTGCCCGAGGCCGACGGCAAGCTGCAAGGCAGCGTGGTGGCGGGCAGCGCACGTCCCGCGCAAGCCGTGGGCGGCGCGCCTGCCGGCGGCGCGGGCCGTGGTCCCGTGCCCGTGTCCGCGTTCGCCAAGGGCAGCAGTGGCGAAATGCTGACCCGCGTGTTCCCGCTGAAGTACGAGAACGCCGCCAACCTGGTGCCGGTGCTGCGCCCCATGGTGCCGCCCAATAACCCGATCAACGCCTATCCCGGCAACAACACGCTGGTGGTGACGGACTACGCCGATAACCTGGAACGGATCGCGCAGGTCATTGCGCGCATCGACGTGCCCAGCTCGATCGACACGGACGTGGTGCCGGTGCGTTCGGCCGTCGCCACCGACCTCGCCATCCTGGCCTCGCAGCTGCTGGATACGCAAAGCAGCGATCCGACGCAGCGCATCGCCGTGGTGGCCGATCCGCGCAGCAACAGCGTGCTGGTGCGTTCCGGCAGCCCGGCGCGCACCCGGCTGGCGCGCGATCTCATCATGAAGCTGGACGCGCAGCAGAACCGCGCCGGCAATCTGCACGTGGTCTACATGCGCAACGCGCAGGCCACGCGCATCGCCGAGGTGCTGGGCGGACTATTGACCGGGCAGGCGAATTCCGCGCCTGGCGCCACGGGTGGCGCCAGCGGCGGCGCGGCGGCGCAGGGCGGAGCGCGCACGCAGAACGCCGCGCCAGGCATGGCTGCCCAGGCGGCGGCGGGCATGGCCGGCATGTCGGGTTCGAACAAAGGCGGATTGTCGGGCGAACAGGAACGCATCTCGCGCGAAGACAACAGCACGCAGGCCGTGTCGTATTCGGCCGGCGGCGCCACCATTCAGGCCGACCCGGCCACCAACTCGCTCATCATCTCCGCGCCCGAGCCGCTGTACCGCAGCCTGCGTGAAGTCATCGACCAGCTCGACCAGCGTCGCGCGCAGGTGCTGGTGGAAAGCCTGATCGTGGAAGTCAGCGAGGCCAAGGCGGCGGAGTTCGGCATCCAGTGGATGACGGGCGCCGGCAACATCAACAGCGACGGCACCAGCTTCATCGGCGGCACCAACCTGGGCGGCAGCGGCATCACCGGCAAGGGGCCGACCACCATCGACGGCATCGGCAGCGGCCTGAGCCTGGGGGTGGTCAAGGGCACGGTCGACGTGCTGGGCAACAAGGTGATCAACCTGGGCGTGCTGGCGCGCGCCATGGAGAACACCGGCGAAGCCAACATCCTGTCCACGCCCAACCTGCTGACCCTGGACAACCAATCGGCCAGCATCCTGGTGGGCAAGACCGTGCCGTTCGTGACCGGGCAGTACGTGACGTCGGGCAGCAACGGCAGCACCAATCCGTTCCAGACCATCGAACGCGAGGACGTGGGCCTGAAGCTGAACATCCGACCGCAGATTTCCGAGGGCGGCGCGGTAAAGCTGGACATCTACCAGGAAGTCAGCAGCATCGACGAAAGCCGCTCCAACTCCACCACTGGCATCGTGACCAACAAGCGCGCCATCGACACCAGCGTGCTGATCGACGACGGCCAGATCATCGTGCTGGGCGGCCTGTTGGAAGACAACGTCACGCTCTCCACCAACAGCGTGCCGCTGCTGGGATCCTTGCCCGTGATCGGCTCGTTGTTCCGCTACGATTCGCGCAAGCGCACCAAGACCAACCTGATGGTGTTCCTGCGTCCCTACGTGGTGCGCGACGCCAATCGCACGGCGGGGGTCACCATGGACCGCTACGACTACATGCGCCGTGCGCAGGCGGCGGTGCAGCCAGGCCAGCACTGGGCGCTGCCCGACATGCAGGCGCCGATGCTGCCGCCGCCGGGCTCCGCGCCTTCGGTGTCGAACAACGCCTATGACCTGCGCCCGGAACATCAGGCCGAAACGTTGCGCCGGCCGGCGCCGGTCACGGCCCAGTCCTTCGCGGTGCGCCAGTATCCCGGCACGGAGTCTGCGCGCGACGCTTCGGACGCCATCCGCGTGTCGCGCACGCTGATGCACAGCGTGGCCGTGGACCCCGATACGCTGCTATGAGCGCGCATCCCTTGCCTTATGCCTGGGCCCGGGCGCAGCGCGCGATGTTGTCGCTGCGCGGCGGCCAGGCCCGCCTGACCGTCAGCCCGCGCACGCCGGAATGGGCGGTGCGCGAGATCCGCCGCTGCCACGGCGACATCGAACTGGCGCAGGTCGACGACCAGGCGCTGGAAACCCTGCTGACCGCGGCCTACAGCCACTCGGAAGACGCGGCTTCGGTCATGGGCGTGGCCGAGAACGAGATCGACCTGGACCGCCTGATGCAGGACATGCCCGAGGTGGCTGACCTGCTGGAGGCCCAGGACGACGCGCCCGTGATCCGCATGATCAATGCGCTGTTCGCGCAGGCGGCGCGCGACGGCGCCAGCGACATCCACATCGAACCCTTCGAGACCCACTCGGTGGTGCGCTACCGGGTCGACGGCACCTTGCGCGACGTGGTGTCGCCGCGCAAGGCGCTGCATGCCGCGCTGATCTCGCGCATCAAGATCATGGCGCACCTGGATATTGCCGAAAAGCGCTTGCCACAGGATGGCCGTATTGCGCTGCGCGTGGGCGGACGGCCCATCGACGTGCGCGTGTCCACCTTGCCCACCGGGCATGGCGAACGTGCGGTGCTGCGCTTGCTGGACAAGGAAGCGGGGCGCCTGCAGCTGGAAAAGCTGGGCATGGATGCGGGCGTGCTGGGCCAGCTGGACCGATTGATCCGCCAGCCGCACGGTATCGTGCTGGTGACCGGACCCACCGGCAGCGGCAAGACCACCACGCTGTACGCGGCGCTCAGCCGCCTGGACGCCTCTACGAGCAACATCCTCACGGTCGAGGACCCGATCGAGTACGACCTGGCCGGCATCAGCCAGACGCAGGTCAACGCCAAGATCGACATGAGCTTCGCGCTGGCCCTGCGCGCGATCCTGCGGCAGGACCCCGACGTCATCATGATCGGCGAAATCCGCGACCTGGAGACCGCGCAGATCGCGGTGCAGGCCTCGCTCACCGGCCACCTGGTGCTGGCCACGCTGCACACCAACGACTCGGTGTCCGCCGTGACCCGGCTCACGGACATGGGGGTCGAACCCTTCCTGCTGGCGTCGTCGCTATTGGGCGTACTGGCCCAACGCCTGGTGCGCAAGCTGTGCCCGGCGTGCAAGCAGCCCGCCATGCAGGACGGCGCTCGCGTGTTCCGTCCCGTGGGCTGCGACGCCTGCAACCATACCGGCTACAGCGGGCGTTCCGGCATCCACGAACTCTTCACGGTGGACGACGAGGCGCGCCGGCTGATCCACGAAGGACGCGACGAACGCGAACTGCGGCGCGCGGCGGCCGCGTCAGGCATGCGCACCATGCGCGAGGACGGACAGCGCTGGGTCGACAGCGGGCAGACTTCGCCCGAGGAAATCCTGCGGGTGACGCGGGATGCCTAGTGTCTATACCCGCCAGCGGTCTGGAAAGTCGAAGGAAAGCTGGCGGTGCTTGAGGGCCGACACCGCGCTTAGCGCGTCCTTGAGCTTGCCGGCCGCAACATCGGACAAGCTCCGGCTAGCGTCGCCGATCAACAGCAGGTGGATGCGTTCCTGTTCCAGTCGCTGGTAGTGGTCCAGCCGCTCGGCGTCGATCAGCGCGACGTAGCTTTCACCTTTCTTGGTGATGATCTTCTCACCTCCGGACTTGACCTGATCAGCGAACTGGGACAAATTGGCTCGAGCTTGGGACAACGGAATCACATTGGCGGACGAGATGCTCATGACAGGCTCCGTGGGCTAATTACTTGTACCTAACAACGCATAGTCTAGTGCCGAGCTTGCCTTCTCTGGTTCATGTCCCGAAGGTCGTAACATCCCCCGAACGCCGCCCCAGCGCCGACAACAGTCCATCCAGCGCCGCCCGGTCCGCTTCACGCGCGGCGTCGGCGTAGGTCGCCTGGCCCCGGAACTTCAGGCCGCCGCGCCCGCCTGCGCTGCCCTGGCCGGTGACCTCGAGCAGGCCGCTTTCCGTGCTCAGGGCCAGCGTGGCGCCTGACTTGCCGCCTTGCACCCGCAGCAGATACGAGCCCACGGGCGCCACCGGCGTCAGCGCGGTGCTGGCGTTGCGCCAGCGCAGTTCGGCCACCGGGCCTGCGGGCAGGGCCGCGCCCAGCCGCAGCGGCTGCCAGCGGATTTCCAGCGTGCCCTGCGGGGCGATGGTGTTCCACGGCGCGCCCAGCGCGGACAGGATGGAGGCGGGCGCGCGCAGCGACTGGGCCGGCACCGACACGCCGTTCCAGGCGGGCGTCGCGCGCAAGGGACCTTGCAGCCAGGGGTGGGAGATATCCAGCGCGAGCGCGTCCCAGCGCCATTGCCACTGCACCGGTTGCGGCAACATGCGGCGCGCGCCGGGAGGTCCCAGCGCGATCCAGGCGCTGCCGCGCCACAAGGTGCCGCTGGCGTCGGCCAGCGTGACCGGCGCCTTGTCCGGCAGCACGGCCAGCAGCCAGCGCGCGGGCAGTACGGTGATGGCGGCTGCGGCGGCACAGACGGTGCCGGCCAGGAGCAGCGCGGCGGAACGTTTGGAAAGCCGGAAGCCAGACATCTCAGCCACGCTCCGACGCTTGCGGCGCGATCAGGCTCACCTTGCCATTGACCAGGCCGGGCAGCGGCCGCCCGTTGACATTGGCGGCACGGGTGAGCTGCACCTCCTTGACGGCCAGGCCCCAGTCGCGCGCCGCACCGTCCAGCCAGCGCAGCAAGGCCGAAGAGGGCGCCTGCTTCAGCGTCAGCAGCATGCCCGATCCCTGCTCGGGCTCGCCCAGCGTCCATAGCTCCGCGGCGAGTCCGGCGCGTTCCAGCGAGGCGCCCAGCTCCGCGGCGCTGGGCATGGCGCCGGCGGGCGCGGCCGACTTGTGCCGCAATGCCGTGGCTTGCGCGGTCAGGTCGGCGACCGTGGCGGCCTGGCCGCGCAGCGCGGGTAATTCCGCCTGCAGCTTGCGCAGCGTGTTCAAGGGCGGTTCGATCAGGGTGACGAAGACCAGCGCGCCGCCCAGCAGCAGGCCGGCCGCGGTCACCAGCCGGCGCTCGCGCGGCGCCAGCGCCCGATAGCGTTGCCCGGCGCGCGTCAGCGCGGGCGTGAGGGTCTTGGCCAGCGACTGCCTGGCCGCATGCAGGGCTTGCGGGAGTTTCATGGTTGTGCGCGCACGATGCGCCAGGTGTTGTCGTTATCGCCGCGTTCGAGCTTCAGGCCCAGGGCGGCGGCTTGCTGGATCAGCGCGGGGGTTTCCGCGACGCGTTGCGACTGCTCGCCGGCGTCCGCCAGCTGCAGCGTCAGCGCCTGTTCGGCGTAGCCCAGGCGGGCCACCTTGTCGGCGGCGAAGGGCAGGGCCTGGGACGCGGCGCGCGCCAGGGGCAGGAAGTCGGCGGCATTGGCCGCGCCGCGGTTCGCTTGCAGCGCGTCCAGGCCTTGCTGCGCCTGGCGCGGCGGGTCCAGGACCACCGGCAGGTCGGGGAACGCGGCCAGGACCTGCGCGTGCATGCCATTGCGCAACGCGTCGGCTTCGGCTTGCAGCTGCGAGGCGTACAGATTCAGCCCGCCTATCCAGACGACTGCCGCGGCCGCGGCCCAGCGCCAGGCGGGGCGCCAGGCTGAAACGCGGGCCGGCGCCAGCTGAGGCATGGCCAGCGACCACGAAGGCGAGGGCGCCAGCCAGCGGGGATCGGCGGGGTCGCGCAATGGTTCCGTGGTCTCGGCGCTCAGCGCTTGCGGCGCGATGAGCGCCCGCGTGCGCAAGCCCTGCGCATTCAGCAGGCTCCAGCCGCGGCGCACGGGTTCGCGCGCGGCCCAGGCCAGCGGCACCGTGCCGTCGGCCGAGCGCGGGCCGTGGCCGATGGCCAGCGCGTCCAGGTCGCTGAGCACCAGCGGCTCCAGCGCGCTGTGCACCGCGGCCGCAAAGCGGGCGCGCGCCACCGCGGGGATCTGTACGCTGGCGGCGATCACGTCGGCAGGATGCAGCACGGCTTCGCAGGCGGCGTGGGGGTAGGCGTGTCCCAGGGCTTCAAGTGTGAGCTCGCCCTGGCGGGCGCAGCGTCCGCGCCGGTCGAACCAGGCATAGGGCAGGAGAGAGCCGGAGCCGAACTCGTCCAGCGGGGGCAGCGCGATGCGCAGGATGTTCTTCAAGGAATTTCTCTGGTCCATAAGGTGTCGGGGGCGGCGGGCGGCGAGCTGCGCAGCAGCGCCTGCATGGAGATGCGCGCCCGCTCATAGGCCACGGTGCCGCTGGCCAGGAACCAGCCGCTGGTGGTGGCGACGGCCGGCGCAGGCGTCTTCACGCCCGCGCCGGCCAGGCGGTTGGCGAAATCGCCGGAATTGTTGAACCAGTTGCCGCGGTCGCGTTCGCCCGCCATGGAACGGGCCTGGCTGAGTGACAGGCCGGGCACCAGCGCTGCAAGCACCTCCGCGGGCGCGGTGTTGACGTTGACGCTGGTGGCGACGGGCAGCACTGTCATCGTGCGGCGCAGCTCGTTGCGCGCCGACGGCTCCAGCGCCAGCAGGGCCGCCACTTCGTCCACGCCGCGCGGCAAAGGGGCGCGGGCGTCGGGCGCGGGCCGTCCCTGCGGCGCCGAAGCCGCATCCGCCGGCGGCATCCCGGGCTGCGCGGCCGACATGATGTCCACCATGCGCGCGGCCAGGGTGTCGGGCAGCTGCAGCGTGTTCAGCAGCCGGCGCAGCACCAGTTCCTGCTCGGGCTGCGGCACGCCATTGTTCGCCAGGTTATAGAGGTTGTACTTGCCTTGCTCGTCCTGCACGCGGCCGGAGAACACCGCAACGCGTTCGTCGCCGGGCCGTTCGATGCGCGTGTCCAGCACCGGGGTGGCCCATATCTGGTCGCCGCGGGTGATCGGTTCGCGCTTGCTGTGGTCGCGCACGATCAGGCGGGCCCAGTCTATGCCGCCGGCCAGCATGGCGCGCGCCTGCACCCGCGCCATCTCGTTTTCCACGCGCCGCGTGCTGGCGGTCTGGCGCTGGAACAGTCCGGTGGTCAGGGCGGCGACGATGGCGACGATGATGAGCGCGCTGATGACCGCCGCGCCGCGTTCTGCGTTGCGCGGACGGCTCATGGCAGCTCCAGCACGCGGGTGTAGCGCTCGGGGGATCCCGGCGCGCCGCGTTCCAGCGCGATCTCCAGGCCGCTCGGGGCCGCGGCCTGACTGTCTTCGCCATTCACCCAACCGGTCCCCGGCACCCAGGCGCGCAGCGTCAAGGCCCGCGTGCCGGGCAGCAGGAGGATGCCGTTGTCCGTCGCGGGCAGCGGACTGCGCGCCGCCGACGGCCCGCTGGCGCGCCACAGGCCGTCCTTGCGCACCTGCCATTGCACGCGCTGCCACAGGCCGTTGCCGTCCGGGTCGGGGCGCAGGATCTCGAACACGGGACCGCCGCCTGCGCGGCGCAGCAGGCGCAGGCCGCTGGTGTAAGCCTGCACATCCAGGCCCGCCGGCTCGAAGCTGGGACCGGTGTAGGACAGTTCCACATCGCGCGCCATCTGGCCCAGCGTGCGGACGATGGCATCGATGTCCTCGGCCTGCGCCTCGATCCGCTCGCGCGCGCCGGATACGCTGGCCAGGCCGCGCCAGGCCATCAGACTGACCAGCGCCATCAGGGCCAGGGCCACCAGCACTTCGATCAGTGTGAAGCCCGCTTGGGATCGGGGAGGGTGGCGCATGGCTATCGCAGGCTGGACAAGAGGCCGTCCAGCTGCAGCAGCACGGCGTCCGCCTGCGAGGCGCCGGCGTCGCGCACCTTGATCGACACCTGGCGGAAGCTGCGGTTCATCGAATTCGTAAACTCCATTTCGCACTGCAAAGCCCGGCCGCCCTGCGGACAGGGCGCGCTGCGCGTGCCCGCGCGCGGCAGCGCCTGTTCCAGCCGCAACTGGGCCAGCGCGTTCTGCGCGGCCAGCAGCGCCAGCGTCTTGTCCTGCAGGGCGCGGTTGTTCTCCGCCATGACGCCGGTCGCGCGCAGGGCGGCGCCCATGGCGACGGCGATGATGGCCAGGGCCACCAGCACTTCGATCAGCGTGAACCCGCGTTGCCGATCGGGCGGGCGGGGCGGTTCATTGAATTTCATAGCGGCCCGCGGCGTCGCGCCGCAAGGTGACGCGGGCATCGCCCGCGCTCAGCGTCAGCGTGACGGGCGCGGCGACCCATTCCGTGTTGAACACCAGCGGCCGGTCCGGATCGAGCCGCAGCGCCACCGACGCCGTCGACCAGGATTGCGGGCGCAGCACCTCGTCGCGTTCCAGCCGGTCCGGCGGCAGCGGCCTGTCTTCCTCGGCGTTCGGGCCCGGCAGCCGCCCCTGGCGTTCGAACGACCAGCCCTGTCCATTGGCGAGCCAACGGATGGGACGGCCGTCGCTGCGGGCCTCGCTCTGGGCCACGGTGAAGGCGTCGGCCAGGCGCTGGGCGTCGCCGCGCAGACGGTTGTCGCCGCGGCCGACGGACAGGCTCACCATGCTGGCCGCGATCGCCACGATCACCAGGACCACCAGGACTTCGACCAGCGTGAAGCCGCGCTCAGAGTTCCCAGGAGCCGATGTCGGCATCGCCGCTTTCTCCGCCGGGCTTGTTGTCGGCGCCGAACGAGAACACGTCGATATCGCCTTTGACGCCAGGGCTCAGGTATTGATAGGGATGGCCCCAGGGATCGTTGGGCAGCTTGTCCAGGTAGCCGCGCCAGTTGTTCGCGCCCTCGGGTTTCTGCACCAGCGCGCGCAAGCCCTGCGCGGTGCTGGGGTAGCGGCCATTGTCCAGGCGGTACAGCTTCAGCGCCTGCATGATGCCGGCGATGTCCTGGCGCGCGGCGACCTGGCGGGCCTGGTCGGGACGGTCCAGCACGCGGGGGACGATCAACGCCGCAAGTATCCCCATGATCACAATCACCACCATGATCTCGATGAGGGTGAAACCTTGCTGGCGGGCAAGCCCGCGCGGTAACTGACGCACTTGATGACTCCGGTCTTTCAGTAGGAGCGGAGGATTGTGGACATGAAATATGACAGCAATACTCACGCCGCCGCCAAATGCGCAAGGACCCGGCCCGCGCGCGGCGCGGCCTACTTTTCGCGCGATATGCCGGCGGGCGCGGGCAGGGCGGCCGGCGCTGGCAGGCGGCTTGAGCGTCCGGCCTGTTCCACCGTCACCGCGTCCGCGGCGACTGCGCGCAGCACGATGCCGGGGGCCACTTCGCCGCCCGCGCGCCAGGCCAGCGGCGGGCCGCCGTCGACGCTGAGCACGGCGGCGCCGTCGGCGCCCGCGGCGATCACGCCCAGCACGGTGATCTGCGTGCGCATGGCTTCGTCCTTGCCGAACCACAGCGCCACGGGCGTGTTGTCGGCGGCGCGCGGCGCTCCCGCCGATACCGCCGCAGGCAAGGCGCCGGCCTTGGGCGCAAGCAGGATCGACGCCCATACGCCCAGGCCCGCGGCCAGGGCCAGCACGGCAAGAACGCGGAACGCGGCGGGCAGGTTCGGGCGCAGGGAGAAGGGCATGGAACAGGCGGGCAGGGCGGGTTGCGACGGGCCGACTATAGCGTCGCTACATGACAGGCTTGCGATGACCCGCGGTATCTGCCATCGCTCCTGTTGCGCGGGGCCTTCTGTCATCGTTCGTACATGCCCCATGTCTAGCATGCGCTGAAGTCCGGATGCCGCATCCGGGCAGACCTCCTTTCCAACAGGGAACCCGCATGCAAGACCTGAACCAAGCCAATCGCCGCCGACTCCTCAAAATGCTGGGAGGCGCGCCGATGCTGCCGTTGGGCGGCGTCAGCCTGGCCGCGCTGCTGGCCGGCTGTAATTCCAGCGATGACGATGACGACAGCACGCCGCCCGTCGCGCCGGTCACCTTCAAGTCCGCCTCCTTCAGGTCCATGGCCGCGCCCTCGCTGTCCCAGCCTGAACTGATGGCGCGTACCACCGTCGCCTCGGCGCTGGAGCTGACGTTCAGCGACGGCTCCAAACGCAGCGTCGAGCTGGGCTACGAGCCTTTCTTCATGACGGGCGACGCCGTGCCGGACGGCAAGGGCGGCACCGTGGTCGCCGGCGGCTACTACAACCTGGCCGGCGCGCCCATCGTCGACAATTCGGTGCCCGCGAAGGCGCGGCAGTTCTTCTCGAACTGTCCGGACGGCATGTCGCTGCTGTCCTTGTCGGAACCGACCAAGGTGGCGGGCGTGGCCGGCAACGCGCTGTACGCGGTGGTGCAGTTCGAGTACCAGTCCATGGACCAGGCCGGCAAGGACATGTACGGCCTGCTGCCGTCGCAGATCGCGGTGCTGACGCTGTCGCAGGACCCCAACACCGGCAAGCTCAGCCTGGTGAAGTACCACACCGTGGACACGTCGTCGGTGCATGGCCTGTGGATCACCTGTGGCGCGAGCCTTTCGCCCTGGAACACCCATCTGTCCAGCGAAGAGTACGAGCCCGACGCCACCACGGCCAAGGCGTCGTCCTCGTTCCAGGCCTACAGCCAGAATCTCTACGGCGATCCGGCCAAGGCCAATCCCTACCACTACGGCCACATGCCCGAGGTCACCGTCAACCCGGACGGCACCGGCACTATCAAGAAGCACTATTGCATGGGCCGCATTTCGCACGAGCTGGTGCAGGTCATGCCGGACCAGCGCACCGCGCTGATGGGCGACGACGCCACCAACGGCGGCCTGTTCATGTTCGTGGCCGACCGCAAGGCCGATCTGTCGGCCGGCACGCTGTATGTCGCCAAATGGAACCAGACCTCGGGCACCGGTCCCGGCGCCGGCACGCTGACCTGGATCAAGCTGGGCCACGCGACCAGCGCGGAAGTGCAGGCGCTGGCCGACCAGCTGAGCGCCGCCGACATCATGGACGTGCGCACCGCCGACCCGCTGGATGCCGCCTTCACCAAGATCCGCTATTCCGGCAAGGACAACTGGGTCAAGCTGCAGCCCGGGCGCAACGTGGCCGCGGCCTTTCTGGAAACCCACCGCTACGCCGCCATGGTGGGCGGCACGCTGGCCTTCTCCAAGATGGAAGGCACCACCGTCAACGCCAAGGACAAGATCGCCTACAGCGCGATGTCGCGCGTGGACAGCTCGATGACCGACGGCTTGTCGCCCGGCTTCAAGGTCGAAGGCCCGGCGGCGGGCGCGGTCTACCAGCTGCACATGAAGGAAGGCCAGGTCGACACCGACGGGAAGGCTATCGACAGCGCCTGGGTGCCGGTGGACATGGCCGCGGTGCCGGAACTGGTGGGCGAAGTGCTGGCCGCGCGCGATGCGCTGGGCAATACCCACGCCGCCGACAAGATCTCCAACCCCGACAACCTCAAGTTCTCGGAGAAGCTGCGCACGCTCTTCGTGGGCGAGGACAGCGGCGGCCACGTCAACAACTTCCTGTGGGCCTACAACGTCGACACCAAGCAGTTGTCACGCCTGCTGTCCTGCCCGGTGGCCGCGGAATCCACCGGCCTGCAGGCCGTGGACGAGATCAACGGCTGGACCTATATCACCAGCAACTTCCAGCACGCGGCCGATTGGGGCAGCGTGCACTCGGTGGTGCGCCCCACGCTGGAACCCCTGGTCAAGGCCAACTACAAGGACGGCTTTGGCGCGTCGGTGGGTTATCTGACCGGCGTCAAGATCGGCGCCTAGGCTTGCGGCACAGGCGCCAGCCTGCCTCCGGCTTTGCCGCGGCTTCCTTCGGGAAGCCGTTTTTTTTGCGGATCGCGCGCAAAAGAATCCTGATCCGTCGATCAAGGTTTCTCTTCTTTGCTTCACGGGGCTTTCACCTTGGCTGGCCATCATGTAGCCCTGCATAAAACCCTGTTCATGACTAGAGAAGAGAAGCATGCAAGCATTGAATTGGAGAAGATGGTGCGCGGCCCTGCTGGCGACCAGCGCCCTGGCGGGCTGCGGAGGCAGCGACGATGACGACGACACCGAAGCGCCGCCGACCCAGCCGCCGGTGACCCAGCCGGACCCCACGCCCGCCGACAAGGTGCTGTTCATCGGCGTCGACGGCCTGACCTACGACGCGATGCGCCGCGGCGTGGCCGACAAGTTCCTGCCCAACATCGCGCAGTTCAATGCCACGCGCGCCTGGACCGGCGGCGTGACGGACGCGCCCACGCAGCAGCCGACGCTGCTGGCGCCGGGCTGGGCGACGTTGCTGACCGGGCAATGGGCCGACCAGCATGGCGTGCGCTACAGCGTGCAGGGCGAAACGCTGCAATCGCCGACCCTGTTCCAGCGCGTCAAGCAGGCGCGTCCCGAAGCGCGCAGCGCCGCCGCCTTCAATTCGACGGTGCTGGCCGGGTTGATCGCCGGTCAACGCGACGCGGGCTATCTGCAGTCGCTGACCGACTGTGCAGGCGCGGACGATTGCGTCGCCGCCCAGGCGCGCGACCGCATTACCGAAGGCTATGACGTGGTGGTGGCGCAGTTCGGCGCGCCGGAACGCGTGGCCTCGGAGAACGGCTTCGGCTCGGCCTATGACAGCGCGATCCGCCAGGCAGACGCCGCCATCGGCGCGCTGGCCAAGCAGATCGCCGACCGCAAGGCGGAGCATCCGGGCGAGAAGTGGCTGGTGATCGTGGCTTCCAGCCACGGCCTGGGCAAGACTGGCGCCAGCGACGGCCGTCCCATGTCCTCGAACAAGACCATCCTGTTGGCCGCCAACCAGCCTGCGCTGCTGGGCGGCAGCGCCGACGATGCATCGTTTGACGGCCTGTGGGACAACAACTGGTACGCGCTGCCCAGCGCGGCCGATGTGACGCCGACGGTGCTGGACCATCTGAAGGCGCTGCCGGCCGCCGCCAAGTACGACATGGCGGGCACGTCGCTTGCCGGCAAGCTGGCGTTGCGCCACACCGCGGCCCGCACCTCCACCGACAACAAGAGCGTGACGCTGAGCTGGGTGCGCGTGGGCGAACCCGCCGGCGACATCGTGGTCAGCCGCGACGGCGTGGAGATCGCGCGCGTGCCCGGCACGGCCGCCGAGTACGTCGACAAGGGTTTCAAGTTCGAGACCGAGGGCGTGCACACCTTGAACTACAGCGTGGCGGTCGGCAACGCGGTCAGCGCGGCGCGCACCACCGTGGCCTACACCAAGCCGCTGCCGCTGCTGGCTTCGCTGCGCACCGGCCTGACGATGCTGTTCCCGTTCGAAGGCAACATGACCGACCTCGCCGCCGGCGGCGGAGCCATCACGCCGTTCGACGGCACGCAGGCGCCGGCCTACGCGGATACAGGCGTGTTCGGCAAGATGTTCAAGAACGACCGCAGCGCGGCGGCCCTGGGCGGCTTCAAGCTGGACTATCCGGCCGGCATGCTGGACGCGGCCCAGGCCTTCACCATCGGCTTCTGGTATCAGTCCGATGGCACCGCCAATGACCGTTCCATCCTGGGCAACAAGGACTACAACTCCGGCGGCAACCCCGGCATCACCATCGCGCAGTGGGCCGGTCCGGTGCTGTATTTCAACCTGGCTGGCGGCGGCTCGCGGGTCGACATCAACAACGTCAAGTTCACCCCCAACAAGCCGGTCTACGTCGCGATGACCGTGAACAAGACGGCCAAGACCCTGACGGCGTCCGTCTACGACAGCGAACTGGGCTTCTCCCAGCGCACCATCGGCACGGGCTCGGTCGACCTGACCAAGATCGCCGGCGTCTACGGTCCGCACCTGGGCCTGAATGAAGACGGACGCGGCACCTATGGCGTCTGCTGCGCCGGCACCAAGGGTCCCTACACGATGTACTTCGACGACCTGGCGTACTGGTCGCGCGCGCTCACCGAAGCTGAAGTGAAGTCGCTCGCCCTCTCCGGCAAGTCCGTTTCCGAACTGTTTCCCTGATGTATCGAGGATAAAAAAATGAGCATGTCCATGATCTTGCGCGGTTTCCTGCGCCTGGGCGCGGTGCTGATGCTGAGCGCCACGCTGGCTGCCTGCGGCGGCGATGACGGCGACAGCGACGGCGGCAAAGACCCCGGCACCGGCCAACCCGAGACGCCGAAGCCCGAGCCCGTCAAACCCGAATTGCGTTGCGCGCCTTGAGCCGCGCGTCCACCCGATCCATAGGAATAGAATCCGTGACGTTCGATAAAGACCAGGTCCACGCCGGCAAGCGCCGTTTCTTGCGCAACGCGGCCGCCTCGACCGCAGGCTTGACCGCGCTGTCGATGTTTCCGCCGGCGATCCGCCGCGCGCTGGCCATCCCCGCCAACAACCGCACCGGCACCATCAACGACGTCGAGCACGTGGTCATCCTGATGCAGGAAAACCGCTCCTTCGACATGTACTTCGGCACGTTCAAGGGCGTGCGCGGCTTCGGCGACCGCATCACCATCCCGCTGCCTGAAAAGCGCTCCGTCTGGGAGCAGAGCAACGGCACGCGCGTTGTCATGCCGTATCACCTGGACAGCACGCAGGGCAACGCCCAGCGCGTGGCCGGCACGCCGCACGACTACATGGACGCGCAGATGGCCTGGGACGGCGGCCGCATGGACCACTGGCCGCGCTACAAGCAGAACCAGTCCATGGGCTACTACAAGAAGAAGGAGGTGGAGTTCCAGTTCGCGCTGGCCGAAGCCTTCACGCTGTGCGATGCCTACCATTGCTCGACCCACGGCGGCACCAACACCAACCGCCTGTTCCTCTGGACCGGCACCAACGACCCGCTGTCCCTGGGCAACGGTCCTTCGACCCGCAACCAGTGGGACAGCCTGGGCGCCTCGTCCACCGGCTGGACCTGGAAGACCTATCCCGAACGCCTGCAGGAAGCGGGCGTCACCTGGAAGGTTTACCAAAACCTGCCGGAGAACTTCGGCGACAACTCGCTGGCCGGCTTCAAGCAGTACCGCCGCGCCAACGAGCTGGCCGGCAACAGCGCCAACGGCGCGCCGTACCCGGCCTGGACCCCGTCCATGGACGCCGCCAACCCGCTCTACAAGGGCACGGCCAACACCATGCCCGACGGCGGCTTCCTGAAGGCGCTGCGCGAGGACGCCCTCAACGGCACGCTGCCGCAGGTGTCGTGGATCGTGGCGCCCGCCACGTATTCCGAGCACCCCGGTCCGTCCAGCCCGATCCAGGGCGCCTGGTACATCCAGGAAGCGCTGGACGCGCTGACGGCCAATCCCGAGGTCTGGAGCAAGACCGTGCTGCTCATCAACTTCGACGAGAACGACGGCTATTTCGACCACGTGCCGCCGCCCGCCGCGCCCTCGCTGAATCCGGACGGCTCGATGGCCGGCGCCTCCACCGTCAACACCGACCTGGAGCGCCACACCCATGCCTCGGCCCAGGATGCCGCCGACGACCGCGTCTATGGCCCCGGCCCGCGCGTCCCCATGTACGTGGTGTCGCCCTGGAGCCGTGGCGGCTGGGTCAATTCCCAGGCCTTCGACCACACCTCGGTGCTGCGCTTCCTGGAAGCCCGCTTCGGCGTGGCCGAGGACAACATCAGCCCCTGGCGCCGCGCGGTGCTGGGCGACCTGACCTCGGCCTTCAACTTCGCCACGCCCAATAACGAAAAGCTGCCCGACCTGAATCTGCTGACCCGCGCGGGTTCCGACAGTGAGCGCAGCGCGCAGGAAGCGCTGCAGGCCGTGCCGCTGCCCGACCCCAGCACCCAGGCCAAGCCGGTGCAGGAGCAGGGCGTGCGCTATTCCCGCGCCTTGCCCTACGAACTGCACACCAGCGGCCGCGCCCAGCCCGACACGGGCGCCATGCGCCTGGTGTTCTCCAATACGGGCAAGCAGGCGGCGGTGTTCCATGTCTATGACCGCCTGCACCTGGACCGCCTGCCGCGCCGCTACACGGTGGAGCCGGACAAGCAGCTCGAAGGCAGCTGGGACGCGGCGGCCGACGGCGGCAAGTACGACCTCTGGGTGCTGGGCCCCAACGGCTACCACCGCCATTTCGCGGGCGACCTGGCCTTGGCCCGCACGTCGGCGCTGGCGGCGGAAATCCGGGTCTGCTATGAAATCGCCAAGGGCGATGTCTACGTCAGCTTCATCAACGGCGGCCAGAATCCCTGCACCTTCGAAGTCGCGCCCAATGCCTATTACGCCAACCACGAGCGCTGGAAGTTCACCGTGCCCGCGGGCGGCCAGGTCGAACAGCACTGGGCGCTGGAAGGCAGCCAGGGCTGGTACGACTTCACCGTGCGCCTGGCCGAGGATCCGGCCTATCTGCGCCGCTACGCCGGCCGCGTGGAAACCGGCCGTTCGTCGGTGACGGATCCGGCGATGGGGCTGTAAGCCTCAGGCGGCGGTCTGCGGTTCGCGCGCCTGGAACGCCTGGGCGCACGCCTCGCAGATCGCCGCCGTGATGCCCTGGCGCGCATGCTCGCGCCGCTCCAGCATGCCGATGGCGCGCGCCACCGGCCCCAGGTCCTGCGGCAGGGTGAGAATCCGCAGTTCCGGACTGTGCTGCCAGTTGGAGCCGTTGATCAGCGGCAGCAGCGTCACGCCGACTTCCTGGCGCACCAGTTCGACCAGGGTCTCGATCGCGTTGAGTTCCAGGAATTCATTCAGCGGCACCGCCAGGCGGCGCAGCAGCCGGTCTATCTGCAGGCCGGTGCGCTGGGTGCGGTCAAAGCGCAGGAAGGGGTTCTGCGCCAGCACCTGGCGCGCGTCTTCGCCCGGCGCCGAGCGCGGCGCGATTACCACCAGTTGCTCTTCATATAGCGCGGTCCAGCGCGTGCTGGCCATCTTGCGCCCGGCCTCCACCAGGAAGGCCGCGTCCAGCTCGCCGTCCTCGACCTTGCCCGCCAGCTCGCTGGCCTTGCCCGACAGGATGCGCACGTCCAGCTTGGGGTGCTGCTTCTTCATGCCCGATACGACCTTGGACAGGGTGCCCATGCAGGACACGATGCTGCCCACGGCGACCGACCCGGCCAGCTCGCCCGGTACGGTGCGCGGCAGCCGCATGCGGTCGTAAAGGTCCAGCAAGTGCTTGATTTCAGGGAGTAATTCCCGGCCGGCGGCGTTCAGGATGGCGAGCCGGCCGCTGCGGTCGAAGAGTTCGCGGCCCAGTTCCGCTTCCAGGGAGCGCATCTGGAAGCTGACGGCGGCCTGCGTCAGCGCCACTTGCTCGGCCGCTTCCGAAAAGGAACCGTGGTGTGCGACCGCCAGGAAAGTGCGCAGAAAGCGGATGGTACTCACAAAAATCTCTTTTATGACGGAACAAAATTTCAAATTGATTTAATTAAACCACGGGAGTAACTTCGGCCGCTTACCCGTTATGAGACTAGCCACATGAAATCCTTCGACTGGGGCAACCCGTATCCTTCCGTCCGCATTCCGCTGTTCGCCCGCAATGTGGTGTCCACGTCGCATCCGCTGGCGGCGCAGGCAGGGTTGCGCATGCTGCTCAAGGGCGGCAATGCCGTGGACGCCGCCATCGCCGCGGCCGCCACCATCGTCCTGGTCGAACCCGTGTCCTGCGGCCTGGGCGGCGACTGTTTCGCCATCGTCTGGGACGGCAAGGAATTGCACGGCCTGAACTCCTCGGGCGTGGCACCGGCGGCCTGGAGCACCGAATACTTCAAGCGCAAGCACGGCGTGGGCGCCAACGGCCTGGCGATCCAGCCCAAGCGCGGCTGGGACGCCGTGACGGTGCCGGGCGTGGTGGCCGGCTGGGCCGCGCTGCATGAAAAGCTGGGCAAGCTGCCGTTCGAGCAACTGTTCGAACCCGCCATCGAAATCGCCGAGCGCGGCTACGCCGTGCCGCCGGTGGTGGCGCACAAGTGGGCCGCCGCGGCCGAGGAACTGAAATCGCAGCCGGGCTACGCCCAGGCCTTCCTGCCCGAAGGCCGCGCGCCCAAGGTCGGCGAACACTTCCGCTTCCCGGACGCTGCCAATACGTTGCGCCGCATCGCCGCCTCCAAGGGCCGCGACTTCTATGAAGGCGAACTGGCCGAGCGCATCGCCGCTTTCAGCCAGGAATGCGGCGGCGCCATGACCCTGGAAGACCTGCGCAACTACCGCCCGGAATGGGTCAAGCCTATTTCCAAGTCCTATCGCGGCTACGAGCTGCACGAGATCCCGCCGAACGGGCAGGGCATTGCCGCGCTGATCGCGCTGGGCATCGTCGAACGCTTCGACATGGCCGACATCCCGGTGGACTCGGTGCAGTCGCAGCACATCCAGATCGAAGCCATGAAGCTGGCTTTCGCCGACCTGTACAAGTACGTGGCGGATCCGCGTTCCATGCAGGTGACGCCGGAGCAGATGCTGTCGGACGCCTACCTGGACAGCCGCGCCAAGCTGATCCGCCTGGACCGCGCCACCCATTTCGAGGCGGGCCGTCCGCACGCCGGCGGCACCATCTACCTGACCGCCGCCGATGAAAACGGCATGATGATCTCGTTCATCCAGTCCAACTACATGGGCTTCGGCTCGGGCGTGGTGGTGCCGGGCACCGGCATCAGCATGCAGAATCGCGGCGTGGGCTTCTCGATGGACCCGAAGTCGGCCAACGTGGTCGAAGGCGGCAAGCGTCCCTTCCACACCATCATCCCGGGCTTCCTGACCCGCGGCGGCAAGCCGGTCATGAGCTTTGGCGTGATGGGCGGCGACATGCAGCCGCAAGGCCACATGCAGACCGTGGTGCGCATGCTGGACTATCACCAGAATCCGCAGGCCGCCTGCTGCGCGCCGCGCTGGAAGGTCAACCGCGATTTCACGCTGGACATCGAGACCAATATGAAGGCTTCCACCATTGCGGGCCTGAAAGACCTCGGGCATGCTTTGAAGTCGGTCGACGATCCGTACATGGATTTCGGCGCGGGCCAGTTCATCTGGCGCATGTCCGAAAACGACAACGAGCTTGGCTACGTCGCCGCCAGCGACAGCCGGCGCGATGGTCAGGCGGTCGGCTTCTAATACGCAATAGCGCAGCCACAAGGGGAATTTAAATAATGAAACGCTTGACCTTGACCTTCGGCGCCAGCCTGCTGGCGCTGGCCGCGGGCGCGGCTTCCGCCCAGAACATCCGGATCGGCCTGCAGGAAGATCCGGACGTGCTGGACCCGCACCGGGCGCGCACGTACGTGGGCCGCATCGTCTTCACCTCGCTGTGCGACAAGCTGATCGACATCGATCCCAAGCTGCACTTCGTGCCGCAGCTGGCCACCTCGTGGTCGTTCAGTCCCGACAACAAGGTGCTGACCTTCAAGCTGCGCGAAGACGCGCTGTTCCATGACGGCTCCAAGTTCGACGCCGCCGCGGCCAAGGCCAACCTGGAACGGGCCATGTCCTTGCCGGACAGCCTGCGCAAGGGCGAACTGGCCTCGGTCGAAAAGGTCGACGCGCCTGATGCCGCGACGCTGGTGCTGACGCTGAAAAAGCCCGACGCCACCCTGCTGGCGCAACTGTCCGACCGCGCCGGCATGATGTTGTCGCCCAAGACCTTCACCGACGACGTCGCCGCCGTGGGCCGCAAGCCGGTGTGCTCCGGTCCCTACAAGTTCGTCGAACGCATCCAGAACGACCGCATCGTGCTGGAAAAATTCGACCAGTACTACGACGCCAAGGATTTCGCCTTCAAGCGCGTGACCTTCCTGCCGATCCCGGACACCACCGTGCGCCTGTCCAACCTGCGCGCGGGCGACCTGGACATGCTGGAACGCCTGAATCCCTCCGACGTGCCGCAGGTCAAGAGCGACGCCAGCCTGACTTTCGCGCCGGTGGCCGGCCTGGGCTTCCAGCAGTTCATGTTCAACGTCGCCAACGGCAAGCGCGCCGAGGACAATCCGTTCAAGAACAAGCTGGTGCGCCAGGCGTTCCAGTACGCCATCGACCGCAACGCCATCAGCGAAGTGGCCGGCGGCGGCATCTTCGATCCGGCGCAGCAGCCGTTCCCGCCCGCCAGCCCCTACCACAGCGACAAGTTCCCGCCGACCAAGCGCGACGTCGCCAAGGCCAAGGCGCTGCTCAAGCAGGCGGGCTTCGACCGCGTGAAGGCCGAGGTCATGTTCGGCAACAACACCACCACGTCCTCGATCGCCGAGATCGTGCAGGCCATGGCGTCCGAGGCGGGCTTCGACCTGTCGCTGCGCCCGACCGAGTACGCGGCCCTGCAGAAGGAATCGGCCGGCGGCAACTTCCAGGTCGTGATGCTGGGCTGGTCGGGCCGGGTCGATCCGGACGGCAACATCCACGCCTTCGTCACCTGCAAGGGCGCGCTGAACGACGGCCACTACTGCAACCCGGAAGTGGACAAGCTGCTGAACGAGGCCCGCACCGTGCCCGACGAAGCCAAGCGCAAGGCCATCTACGACCAGGCGCAGACCATCATCCAGGACGAATTGCCCGGGGTGTATAACTACTATCAGCCCTGGCCCTTCGCCATGGCCAAGAAGGTCAAGGGCTTTACGCCTTATCCTGACGGCATGATCCGCCTGAAAGGCGTGACGTTCGCGCAGAAGTGATCGCGGCGCGGCAGTCAAGCGCCGCGCCAGCCGGACGCGCCTCGCGCGTCCGGTTGTCGTTTGCGGCGGCAGGGCGCCGCGGTTTATCTTCCGCGCCCCGTCCGCCGTTCCTGTCTTACGGTTTCTCATATGCTTAAACTCATCTTGCGCCGCGTGCTCGTCGCGATACCGACACTGATACTGGTGTCGATGATCGTCTTCATGCTGCAGAAAATCCTGCCCGGCGACCCGGTGCTGACACTGGCCGGCGAAGAACGCGATCCGGCCGTCCTGGACTACTTGCGCGACAAGTACCGCCTCAACGATCCGCTGCCCGTGCAGTACGCCGCCTGGGCCGGACAGGTCCTGCAAGGCGACCTGGGCAAATCGCTGCGCACCGACGTTCCCGTCACCACGCTGATCGGCCAGAAGCTGCCGGTCACGCTGCAACTGGCCGCCATGGCCATGTTCTTCGCGCTGCTGATCGGCATTCCCATGGGGATCGTCGCCGCGGTGCGCAAGGGCAAGCCCATCGAAATGGGCGCCAACATCGCCGCGCTGTCGGGCATGTCCATCCCCAACTTTTGGCTCGGCATCATCCTCATCATGGTGGTGTCGGTGCAGTGGAAACTGCTGCCGGCCTCGGGCTACGTGTCGCCGTCCGAGGACTTCTGGCTGTCGATCAAGACCATGCTGATGCCGTCCCTGGTGCTGTCCACGGCCATCGCGGCCTACCTCATGCGCCATACCCGTTCGGCCATGCTGGAAGCCCTGTCGGCCGACTATGTGCGTACCGCGCGCGCCAAGGGCGTGTCGCCGCGCAGCGTGGTGCTGCGCCACGCCCTGCGCAATGCGCTCATGCCGATCGTCACGCTGGTGACGCTGCTGTTCGGCGAACTGCTGGCCGGCGCCGTGCTGACCGAGCAGGTCTTCACGATTCCGGGCTTCGGCAAGCTGGTGGTCGACGCGGTCTTTACGCGCGACTACGCGGTGGTGCAGGGCGTGGTGCTCTGCGTGGCGGTGGGTTTCATCATCATGAACCTGCTGGCCGACATCCTGTACATCCTGGTCAATCCCCGCCTGAGGCACTCATGAGCGCAATTCCTGCAACGGCCGCAGCCGTCACGCCGCCCCGCAGCCGCAACCGCGCCTGGGGCAAATTCAAGCGCAACCACATCGCCATGCTGGGCCTGGGGATCGTGCTGTTCTTTGTCGTGATCGCCATCCTGGCGCCGCTGATCGCCAGCCACGATCCCTTCCAGACCAGCTTCACCACCATCCGCAAGGCGCCCTCGGCGTCCTACTGGCTGGGCACGGACGAGCTGGGCCGCGACATCTTCAGCCGCATGGTCTATGGCGCCCGCGCCTCGCTGATGGCGGGCCTGGTGTCGGTCCTGATCGCGCTGGCGGTGGGCGTGCCCTTCGGCCTGGCCGCCGGCTACTTTGGCGGCTGGACCGACAGCATCATCTCCCGCGCCACCGAAGCGCTGCTGGCCATTCCCTTCCTGATCCTGGCCATCGCGCTGGCCGCGTTCCTTGGGCCCAGCCTGACCAACGCCATGATCGCCATCGGCGTCTCGGCCGCGCCCAAGTTCATCCGCCTCACGCGCGGACAGGTGCTGGCGGTCAAGAACGAGGACTACGTGCAGAGCGCGCGCGCGCTGGGCGCGTCCGACCTGCGCATCATCGGCCGGCACGTGTTCCCCAACGTGATGCCGCCCTTGATCGTGCAGGCCACCATCACCATCGCCACGGCCATCATCGCCGAGGCCAGCCTGTCGTTCCTGGGCCTGGGGCTGCAACCGCCGAATCCGTCCTGGGGTTCGATGCTGAACACCGCCAAGAACTTCATGACCCAGGCGCCCTGGATGTCCATCTTCCCCGGATCGGCCATTTTCCTGGTGGTGCTGGGCTTCAATCTGCTGGGCGACGGCCTGCGCGACGCGCTCGATCCGCGTCAGGAAAAGTAATCACCATGGCAACAACAATGGACCCCAAGCGCGTCGTCCAGGTCAACGACCTGACCGTGCGCTTCAAGACTCCCGAGCGCACCGTGGAAGCGGTGCGCAAAGTCTCCTTCCACGTCGACCGCGGCGAAACCCTGGCCATCGTCGGCGAATCCGGCTCGGGCAAGTCGGTGACCTCGCTGGCGCTGATGCGCCTGGTCGAGTATGGCGGCGGCCGTATCGTCAATGGCGGCATGCTGCTGCGCCGGCGCAGCGGCGAAGTGCTGGACCTGCTCAACGCGCCCGACAGCACGCTGCAGCGCGTGCGCGGCGCGGACGTGGCCATGATCTTCCAGGAGCCCATGACGTCCCTGAACCCCAGCTTCACGGCCGGCAACCAGATTGCCGAAGCCCTGCAGCTGCACCAGGGGCTGGACGCCGCCGCGGCCCGCGCCGAGACGCTGCGCATGCTGGAGCGGGTGCGCATCCCCGAGGCCCGCGCCATCCTGGACCGCTATCCGCACCAGCTATCGGGCGGCATGCGCCAGCGCGTCATGATCGCCATGGCGCTGTCGTGCAAGCCCCAGCTGCTGATCGCCGACGAGCCGACCACGGCCCTGGACGTGACCATCCAGGCCCAGATCCTGCAGCTGATCCGCCAGTTGCAGGAAGAAATGGACATGGGCGTGATCTTCATCACGCACGACATGGGCGTGGTGGCGGAAGTGGCCGACCGCGTGCTGGTCATGTATCGCGGCGACAAGGTGGAAGAGGGCAGCTCGGACGAGGTCTTCGCCCGTCCGCAGCACGCCTATACGCGCGCGCTGCTGTCGGCGGTGCCGCGGCTGGGCGCCATGCAGGGCACGGACGAGCCCGCGCCGTTCCCGCTGCTGCGCGTGGACGACGCCACCGCGCGACCGCAAGCCGCCGCGCCCGTCGCGGCCGCATCCACCGTGCGCCGCGAAAACGGCCCGGTGCTGAAGGTGCGCGACCTGACCACCAGTTTCGACATCACCGGCGGCATCCTGGGCCGGGTGCAGAAGCGCGTGCACGCGGTTGAGAAGGTCAGTTTCGACCTGTATCCGGGCGAGACGCTGTCGCTGGTGGGCGAGTCCGGCTGCGGCAAGACCACCACCGGCCGTTCGCTGCTGCAGCTGGTCAAGAGCAAGGCCGGCAGCATCGAATTCGACGGCAAGAACATCGGCGCGCTGCGCGGCAGCGCCATGCAGACCCTGCGCCAGCACATCCAGTTCATCTTCCAGGATCCGTTCGCCTCGCTGGATCCGCGCATGACGGTGGGCTACTCCATCATGGAGCCGCTGCTTATCCACGGCGTGGCGCGCGGCAAGGCGGCGCAGGACCGGGTGCGCTGGCTGATGGACAAGTGCGGCCTGTTGCCGGAAATGATCGACCGCTATCCGCACGAGTTCTCGGGCGGCCAGCGCCAGCGCATCTGCATTGCGCGCGCCCTGGCGCTGAACCCCAAGGTGGTGATCGCCGACGAATCCGTGTCGGCGCTGGACGTGTCGATCCAGGCGCAGATCGTCAATCTGTTGCTGGACCTGCAGCGTGAACTGGGCGTGTCGTTCCTGTTCATCTCGCATGACATGGCGGTGGTCGAGCGCGTCAGCCACCGGGTGGCGGTGATGTATCTGGGCCAGATCGTCGAGATCGGCCCGCGCCGGGCCATCTTCGAGAACCCGCAGCATCCCTACACCAAGAAGCTGATGGCGGCGGTGCCCATCGCCGACCCGCAGCGCCGCCACCGCGAGCGCTCGCTGCTGGTCGACGAGATCCCCAGCCCGATGCGCAAGCTGGGCGACGATCCGCTGGTCGAGCCCCTGGTCGCCGTGGGCGAAGGCCACTTCGTGGCCCGCCATTCGATCGGGGTCTATTGAGGCAGAAGGCCGCCGGCTGGCAGCCGGCGGCATCCCCCCCGCTGCGTGCAGGGGGAGCCGAAACTAGCGCTTTTCGAGCGCCAGCTTCAGGCCGAAGGCGATGAAGACCGCGCCCGTCATGCGGTCCAGCCCGCGCATCACGGCAGGCCGCGACAGCCAGCGCGCCAGCGGGCGCGTCGCCGCCACCAGCACGCCAAACCATACTATCCCCAGCATCGCGTGTATGCCTGCCAGCAGCAGGCTGAAGCGCAGCACGTCCGCGCCCGCGGGGATGAACTGCGGCAGGAAGGTGATGTAGAAGATCCCGATCTTCGGATTGAGGGCATTGGTCAGGCAGCCGCGCATGAACCAGCCGCCGGCGCTGGCCGCCGCGGCGGGGGCGGGCGGCGCGGAATCGGGGGCGGCTTGCTTGCCTTGCCGGGCGCCCCACAGCAGCTTCACCCCCAGATAGAACAGGTACAGCGCGGCGCAGATGCGCAGCGCGTCGTAGGCCAGGGTCGATAGCAGCAGCAGCGATCCCAGGCCGAATGCCGCCACCACGCCCCAGGCCAGGCATCCGGCGGCGATACCCAGGCCAGCCATGAGCGCGCGGCGGCCGCCCTCGACGGCGGCGGTGCGCAGCACCAGGGCGGTATCCATGCCGGGCGTGACGGTCAGGATGGCGGCGGCCAGGGTAAAGGCGAGCAGGGCGGCGGTGGCGGTCATGGGCGGGGTCCGGTAGCGGGCGTGGCAAGGCGGAGCTGGCCAGTGTAGCGCCGCCGGACCGGCGTCCGCGGCCGTCTGTCGCCGTGCCGCAGCGCCGCAGGCGTTATCATGGCGGCCTTCAGCAATTCGCTACATTCACCGGATTTACGCCATGGCCCTGCGCGCCACCATCTACAAGGCCGAGCTCAACGTCGCCGACACCGACCGCCACTACTACGGCAGCCACTCGCTGACGGTCGCCCGCCATCCCTCGGAAACCGACGAGCGCATGATGGTGCGGCTGGTCGCCTACGCCCTGCACGCGCAGGAGGAACTGGCCTTCACCAAGGGCCTGAGCGACACCGACGAGCCGGACCTGTGGGTCAAGGACCTGACCGGCGCGGTCAAGCTCTGGATCGAAGTCGGCCAGCCCGAAGAACGCCGCATCCTGCGCGCCTGCGGCCGCGCCGACGAAGTCATCGTCTATTGCTATGGCGGTTCCGCCAGCAAGATCTGGTGGGACGGCGTGAAGAACAAGCTGGAACGCACGCGCAACCTCAAGATCGTGAACCTGCCGTCCGACCAGACCCGCGCCCTGGCCCAGCTGGCCGAGCGCACCATGCGTCTGAACGCCAACATTTCGGACGGCGTGGTGTATTTCTCGGCCGACAAGGGCGAGGTCAGCGTCGAGCCGGAAACCTGGCGCTAGGTTCCCGGCGGGCACGCTATTCGCGCTTGATGCCGGCTTGCTTGACCAGGGCCGGCCAGCGTTCGCGTTCCATGGCTATGAGCTTGGACAGCGCCGTGCCATCGGTGAGCTCCGGTACCGTGCCCATATTCTTCAGCGCGTCCAGAAAGGCCGTGTTTCCAGACATGCCGCGGATGGCCGCGCCGATTTTCGCGACCGCCGCCGGGTCCATGGCGGCCGGTCCGAACAAGGCAAACCAGGCATCGACCTGAAAATTGTCGATGCCGGCCTCCTGCATGGTTTGCACGTCGGGCAGGATGGCCGCGCGGTGGGCGCTGGTGACGGCCAGGGCGCGCAATTTTCCAGATTGGATGAACGGCAGCGCAGACGGCAGGTTGTCGAACAGCAGGTCGACCTCGCCGCCGAGCAGCGCGGTGATGGCCGGCGCGCCTCCCTGGTAGGGCACGTGGGTCAGGTTGAGGCTGGTGCGCGCCTTGAACAGTTCGCCCGTGAGATGCGGGCCGTTACCCGTGCCGGTGGAGGCGAAAAAGCCGCCGCCCTTCTTGTTTTTCAAGTAGGCGATCAGTTCCGGCACGGTCTTGGCCGGCGTGGCGGGATTGACCACCAGCACGTTCGGCACGCTGGCCACCAGGCTCAGCGCGGTCAGGTCCTTCTGCGAGTCATAGGGGATATTGGCGTAGGTGGCGTAATTCAGCGCCAGGTTGCCCGCGCTGCCCACGCCCAGCGTATAGCCGTCAGGCTCGGCGCGGGCAACCTGGTTCGCTCCCAGCCCGCCGCCCGCGCCGGGCTTGTTTTCGACCGCGACCGGCTGTTTCAGCGCCTGCATCAATTGCTGTCCCAGCGCACGCGCCAGCAGGTCCGTCGTGCCTCCCGGCGGATACCCCACCAGCAGTCTGATCGGTTTGGAGGGGTAATCCGGCGGCGCCGCCGTGGCGCCAGCGGCGAGGATGGACAGCGCCAGGCCCAGCAGCGTTTTTCCCAGTGGTATGCCTTTCATGGTTTGTCTCCGTGTGGCGGGGCTATTGTTGTTTGAATACGGTCCAGAGCTTGCCGTCGGCGCTGTCGCCGCCGTCGTTTTCCAGGTCCACGGCCAGGCGCAGTATGGCGGCATTGAAGCGGAAAGGGGGACGGTAGGCCTCGGTCAGCGGCACGCCCGCCAACCCGCAGGTCAGACCGGCGGTGGTGCTGTAGGTCCACCAGGTTTTCGGCAGCTCAAGTTCTCCCATCAGTTCGCCGTTGACGCGTAGCGCGATGCGTCCGGCATTCTGGCCAGTGCGCGTGAATTGCAGCGTGACGGTGGCGGTGCCTTGCGGCAGCGGGACCGCCAGGCGATGGGCGACGGTTTCCGTATAGATGTACTCGTAGACCAGTTCACCGCCCAGGGCGTACAAGGCAAAGCCGGCGAATCTGCTGCCCCAGGAAAAGACCACGCCTTCGGTGGCGCTCGACAGGTCCGCCAATTCCGCCGTGATGCAGTAGCTGCGGTCGCTGATTTCCGGAACCATGAAGCGGTCGATGCGCGCCATGTCCGGCTGGAATTCGTAGTGCGTGCGGGTTTGCGTGCCCAGGAAGTCGCGGGCGCGCTCGGCCTCGCGGTCGTCCAGCGGCAGCACGCCGAACTCGTCCGCCTGCTGCCACCACAGGTCCAGCAGTTCCCGCAGCTTGTCGGGATGGGACTGGGCCAGATCGCGCGTTTCGGTGAAATCGTCGTCCAGCTTGTAGAGTTCCCAGCGGTCCTCGGTGTCGTAGTCCTGGCCCTTGACGTGGCGCGCCACGGCTTTCCAGCCGCGATCCCAGATGGCGCGGTCGCCCAGCAGTTCGAAATACTGGGTGGTCTTGGCGGTGGGGGCATCGGGCTCGGCAAAGCTGTAGCGCATGCTCACGCCATGCAGCGGCAGCTGCTTGTAGCCCTGGTGGACGGATGGCGGCTCCACGCCCAGGCAGTCGAGCACCGTCGGGACGACGTCGATCACATGATGAAACTGGGTGCGCAGCCCGCCGGCCTGCTTGATGCGTTCCGGCCAGTGCATGATCAGCGGGGCGCGCACGCCGCCGCCATGGGTGTCCTTCTTGAACCACTTGAGCGGAGTGTTGGAAACCTGCGCCCATCCCATCGGGTAATGGCTGAATGAATGCTCGTTGCCAATCAGGTCGATATGGGGCAGGGCGGAGGCCACGGTTTCCTGTTCGTGGGTCATGTGCTTGCGCATATTGATCGCGCCCGTGGGGCCGCCCTCGGCGCTGGCGCCGTTATCCGACAGCAGCACGATCAGCGTGTTGTCCAGCTGTCCGATGGACCGCAGATAATCCACCAGGCGGCCGATCTCGGCATCGGTATGGTCCAGGAACGCCGCGTAGGTTTCCTGCAGACGGCAGCCCAGGCGCCGCATGTCTTCCGACAGATCTTCCCATGCGCCTATGCCGGGATTGCGGGGAGCCATCTCCGCGTTCTGCGGAACCACGCCCATGGCCTTTTGCCGGGCGAAACGTTCGGCGCGCACGGCGTCCCAACCCTGGTCGTAGCGGCCCTTGTACTTCTGGATGTAGTTGGCGGGAACCTGGTGCGGCCAGTGGCAGGCGCCAAAAGCCAGGTAGCTGAAAAATGGCCGGTTGTCGGACGAGGTCACGTGATCGCGGATCTGCGAGATGGTCTTGTCGACCAGGTCGGATGACAGGTGGTATCCCGGTTGCGGCGCGATATGAATGGGGTGGTTGTCCTCGTAGAGCTCGGGATTCCATTGGTCGATCAGGGCGCCATGAAAGCCGTACCAGCGGGAGAACCCGCGGCCCAGCGGCCAGTCGCCGTGCGGCCCCGATGCACCGTAATCGGCGAGATTGGTCAGATGCCATTTGCCGGTGGCGTAGCAGCCATAGGCATAGTCGCCCAGGATCTCCGGCAAGGTGGCGGCCTGGCGGGTGATCCGCCCTTGATAAGAGGGATAGCCGTTGGCCCATTCCGAAATGATGCCCACGCCGACCGAATGCGCGTTGCGCCCGGTCATGAGGCAGGCCCGGGTGGGCGAACACATGGCGGTGACATGGAAGTTGGTATAGCGCAGCCCGCCCGCAGCCAGCCGGTCCATGTTCGGGGTGTGGATCTCGGAGCCGTAGCAGCCCAGGTCGGAGAAGCCTACGTCGTCGAGCACCAGGAAGAGGACGTTCGGCGCCTGTTCGGGAGCTGCTGGCTTGCGCGGCCAGTCCGGCGTCGAATCGCGGTAGGTCTTGCCGATGACGCCGTTGAACGAGTGGTCGTTGGGGTGAGGCATTGCGCGGTCTCCGTGGGTATCGATTCGTTGTGCCTGCATCGTAGGCCGCTGTACCGCAAAGCCAGTGGTACAGTTGGCCGCTACAGTTGGATATCCGCCATGGCCACTCGTTTCCCGCCGGACCTTCTTTCCGAGCAGATCGCCAACCAGATCAAGCTGCAGATACGGCAGGGTGATCTGGCCCCAGGCGCCAAGCTGCCCTCGCTGCGGCACTACTCGCAGATCAAGGGGGTCGCCAAGAACACGGTGGTGCAGGCCTATGAACTGCTGGTGGCGGATGGCTATGTGGAGCCTCGCCATGGTTCGGGGTTCTACGTGGTGGGCGTGCCGCAGGCGCCGGTTTCGGCGGAGCGCTGGGCGCCGGCCCTGGATCACGCGCTGGCGGGCATCGGCATAGACCGGTCGGCGTTCCATCTGGCTGGAGGCGGCCATTCGGTGGGCGAGGGCCTGCCGCCCTCGGCCTGGCTGGAGAACTGCCGGCTCGACCGCTACATGCACAAGATCGGGCGCAGCGGGCTGGGCAGCGTGTTCCGCTACGGCGACCCCTACGGCTATCTGCCGTTGCGCCAGAGCATTTCGCAAAAGCTCGGCGCCTATGGCATCGAGGCGCGTTCGGACCAGATCATCCTCACCCAGGGCGCCTACCAGGCGGTCGATATCCTGATCCGCCACATGGTCCGGCCGGGAGACACCGTGCTGGTCGACGCGCCCGGCTTCTATCCCACCTTCAACAAGCTCAGCCTGCAAGGCGCAAGAATCATTGGGGTGCCCCGAACGCCGCTAGGGCCCGATCTGGTTTTTCTGAAGCGGGCGCTGCGGGCCAGCCGGGCCAAGCTGTTCTTCACGCAATCCGTGGGCCATAACCCGACGGGCAGCGACATTTCTGCGGAAACAGCGCGCGAGCTGCTGGCGCTGGCGGCCTCGGCGGGGCTGACGATCGTCGACGATGATGCGCTGGCGGACTACAAGCCGGGGCATTGCGCGCGCCTGGCCTCGCTGGACCAGCTGGAAAACACGATATATGTGGGGAGTTTTTCCAAGTCGCTGTCCAGCGTGGTGCGCGTCGGCTTCCTGGCCTGTGCGCCGCGGCATGTCAGGGAACTGGTGTCGGTCAAGACCGTGCTGTCGCTCAACAGCTCCCCGTTTGCCGAGCGCACGGTTCATGCGGTGATCACTGAAGGACGATTCCACAAGCACGTGCTGGACCTGCAACAGCGGACCCGGCGCGCCGTGAAGGATGCGCTCAGGCAGTTTGGCAAGCATGGCGCGACCGTGTTCTGCACGCCCGAACATTCGCTCTTTCTCTGGGGCAAGCTGCCTGGCGTGGAGGACGCGGCGGCATGCACCCGTGCTCTGTTGGAACGCGGCTTCGCGCTGACGCCCGGGGCCATATTCCTGCCCGAGCCCGGAGCCGTCTCGCCGTGGTTCCGGTTCAATGTGGGCTTCATGCAGGATGCGGAGCGGATGTCCGCGTTATGGCGGGCGATCGCGACGCAGCAGCGCGGAGCGTGAGGCCCGGGCCGCGCCGCGCGCCTCAGCCGCAGGCGTCGGCGGCCTGATTCCCGGGATCGGCGCAGGCGCGCCAGCGGGCCTCGTCCATGGCGGGCAGCAGCAGCACCCGGCTCATCAGGTCCGAATACCAGAAGATCCTGCCAGGCTTGTCGCGCATGGCCTGCCAGACGCGCGCCTGCGCGTCCGCCGAGAGCGGCGCGCGGCCTTGCGCATCGGTCACGCCCTGGGCCAGGATGGTTTGCGTGTCCGGATTCCAGGACTGCATGTCCGGATCGTCCAGCGCCACCTCGTCGGCGATGCTGACGATGCGCCAGTCATTGCCCGGAACCTCGGTGGATAGCTGGTTCAACTCTGCCTGGTGCACCGGATAAGGGCGGGAGTCCGGGGAGGCGTGCGCGACGGAGGCGTAGGATTTGGCGCCATCCCCGGGGGAATAGCGGCGCACATAACGTTGTTTTGGCTGACCCTCGGCATCATAGGTCTGGACCTGGAATGCGCCGCCTTGGGCGGCGGTATCGATGGCGCGCAGCAGGCGGCCTGCGGCGTCGCGCGCGTAGAACCGGCCGGCGGCCGGCTCTTGCCTGGCGTCGCAAGCTCCATCGCTGAAGGCGGTCAGTGCGCCCCGGGCATCGCGTTTCAGGCAGGCCTGGCCGCTTGCCTCGTAGGTGGCCGGCCGGCGCACCGCGGTCTGTTCGTACTCGACCACGCGCGTCAGGGCGCCGTTGCCGTCGTATTCCAGCGTGTAACCGCCCGACAGGAAGGGGGCGGCGTCGCCGCGCCGGGGCAGGTCGTAGGACTCCGCGCGGCACAGCCGGCCATCGTCGTCGAAGTACAACCTCGTGGGCGCCCGCGAGGCGCTCTCCAGCCGGTAGGCGGACCAATCGACCTTGTCCATCCAGGTCCGGGGCATCGGATCGCCGGTTTCGTCGACCCATACCGGCTTGTTGCGGGCGGCAACGCGTTCGCCCTGGCGGCCCAGCAGGACACGGTCGCCGCCCAGGCCGACCGAGACGGGCACCGCCTTCAGCGCCACGGGCGCGGCGAAATCGACGGCGGCCGGGCCGCAGGCCGCCAGGGCAGGGCCGGCATGCGCGATGGCCGCCAGCAGCAGGACCAGTCGCTTACGCATATTGCTGCGTATCCATGAACTTCACCAGATCCCAGAATTCCTTGGACACGCCGCCCAGCCGCAGCTTGCCCTCATGTTCCTCGAACAGCAGGAAGGGGTAGGCGTCGCGCTCCAGGGTGCCGGGCGCGGGCAGGCGGTAGGGCTTGAAGTTTTCGGGGTCGTTGAAAAAAGACTCCAGCCGGCCGCCGCCGTCCACGTGCATGTAACGCACGCGCAATACTTGTTTCTGATACTTGGCCTGCGTTTCGGGGTAGTTGCCGCCGTCGCCCGCCACCACGGCGTTGGCCAGGGCGGCCAGGAAGACGCGTTGCAAGCCTGCGTAGTGGACCTCGCCGCTGGTGGAGTCGCCGGGCGCCTCCACCAGTGTCCTGACCAGCTGGGTGCCGCGGGAAGCCGGCACGATGGTCTTCGCGAACAGGCTGTCGATGTCGGCCTTGGCCGGATCGGGCGATTGCCGCAGGCGCTGCAGGTCGGCGCGGAAGTCCTCCAGCCATTGCCGGTAACGGGCGTTCTCCGCCTGGCGGTCGAACGCCTGGGCGTGGGCCAGGCCGCCGTGGAGGGTGATCAGGATGGCCAGCAGCAGGAGCCAGGCGTGTTGCAGCAGGCGGGTAGGGTGTTCCATAGGCCGGTGATCATATCGTTCAAAATGATGCTATTTTGGTGCAGAGCGTGACAAAATGTCAGTCATGGCCACCGGCATGGCCATGTCTATGAATCTCGTGTTGAGTCAGGTCCAGACATGCCAGCAACAGGTGACGTTCCCCCTGCATGCGCGCCCGCCGGCGGCGCGGAGAATGTGCAAACCGGGCTCGACGGCCCCCTGGACCGGCTCGTCCGCTTGGCCAGGCGGCAGTTCGGCGTGGACATGGCGCTGGTCGCCTGCAGCGACGCCGACGGCGTCTGGCAGGCCCAGGCAGGCGCCTTGCCTGCCGCCGCGGCCGGCACGCTTCCTTTCTCCGTGGATTGCCCGCTGCACGCCTGCGACGGCCGCCGGCTGGGTACGTTCCGGCTGCTGCACGGCCAGCCGCGGGACTTCGGCGACGAAGACCTGGATGCCTTGCACGATTTCGCCAAACTGGCCGTCGCGGCCGTCGAGAAGCGCGAGGCCCTGGCGGCGGAACGGGCGGCGGAAGACGGCTGGCGCACCGAGGCGCGCAATCTGTCCATGGCCATTGCAGGCAGCGGCACGGGCATCTGGGACCGCAATGTCGTAACCGGCGAAATCACCTATTCGCCGGGCTGGAAGGCCCTGCTGGGCTACGCCGAATCCGAAGTCACCAACCGCATCGAGGACTCCTACAAACGCCTGCACCCCGACGACGCCGACTATGTGCGCGCCGCCATGCAGGCGCATTTCGAGGGCAAGACCGAGAGCTACGAAGTCGAGCACCGCATCCTTTGCAAGGACGGCAGCTACAAGTGGATCTGCAGCCGCGGCAAGGTCGTCAGCCGCGACGCGCAGGGGCGGGCCTTGCGCATGATGGGCACCACCACCGACATCAGCGCGATGCGCGCGATGTCGGAACGCCTGCGGCGCACGGCGGACCTGCTGGTCAACCTGACCGACGCCGTGCCGGGCATGGTGTTCCAGTGCGGCCAGCGGCCCGGGGGCGGGTCGCGCTTCCTGTATGTCAGCGCGGGCATCTGGGACATGTTTGAACTCACGCCTTACGAGGTGCGCACCAACCCCGCGGCGATCGAGCTGCGCGTCCATCCCGAGGACCTGGCCACCTATCACGCCTCGCTGCAGGCCGCGGCCGCGGCGCAGACCCCTTGGCACCTGGAGTTCCGCGTCTGCCTGCCGCAGCAGGGCCTGCGCTGGCGCCAGGGCGACGCCAGTCCGCGCAAGGCGGCCGACGGCAGCGTGGTCTGGCACGGTTTCGTGACCGACATCACCGACCGCAAGCGCGCCGACTTCGAACTGCGCGAACTCGCCGCCACCGACGCCCTGACCACGCTGCCGAACCGCCGCCATTTCATGTCGCGCATCGCCGCGGAACTGGCCCGGATCAAGCGCCAGGGCAGCGATTGCGCCGCCGTGCTGATGTGCGACCTGGACCATTTCAAGCGCATCAACGACACCTGGGGCCACGCCATCGGCGACGGCGTGCTGCAGCACTTCGCCAATACGCTGCGGGCCCAGCTGCGGGCGGTCGACCTGGTGGGGCGCATCGGCGGCGAGGAATTCGCCGTGGTGCTGCCGGATACCGACATCGAGCGCGCGCACGCCTTCGCCACGCGCGTGCAGCAGCGCATTGCGGCCGCGCCGTTTTCGCTGGGCGACGACCGGCATATTCCGCTGACGGTCAGCATCGGCATCTCGACCATGCACACCATGGACGCGGACGCCGAGCTGGCGCTCAGCCGCAGCGACCGCGCCCTGTATTACGCCAAGCAGCGCGGGCGCAACCGGATCGAGTCCGCGCCCTCAGTGTTTTCCCGATAGAACAACCGTCTAAGTCATTTGTTCCATTGACGGTACATTAGGACACTCCTAGAGTTCCCGTCATGGGAACCTCATTACCTCTGCCGAAGTACCACCAGATCTACCTCGTCCTGCGCGAACAGGTGCAGGAAGGGCGCTTCGATCAGGACGGCGTGCCAGGCGAGCACGCGCTGGCCCACCAGTTCGACGTGGCCCGCATCACCATCCGCAAGGCCATGGAGATGCTGGTGGCAGACGGACTGGTGTCGCGCCGGCCCGGCCTGGGCACCTGGCCGCTGCGCGCGCCGGCGAATCCGGCCAGCGCGCCCAAGGCCAATCCGCCGCAGAAGGCGCACCTCACCGGCCTGCTGGAGAACATCGTCAACATGGGCCTGCGCACCTCGGTGCAGGTGCTGGACAGCGCCCTGGTGTCGGCGCCGCCCGTGGTGGCCGAGGCGCTGGACCTGGCGCCCGGCGCGCCCGTGCACAAGAGCCTGCGCGTGCGCAGCACCGAGGCCGGGCCGCTGTCCCACATCACGACCTACGTGCCGCAGGCCGTGGCCGATTTCACGCGCGCAGACCTGGAGCGCGAACCCCTGCTGATGTTGCTGGAAGCGGCCGGCGTGGAGTTCGGCGGCGCGACCCAGACCATTTCGGCGCGGCTGGCCGATGCGCAGGTGGCGCGCCACCTGGACGTGGCCGTGGGCTCCGCGCTGCTGGCCGTGACGCGCATCGTGCGCGACGTGAACGAGCGGCCGGTGCAGCTGCTGCAAGGCCTGTACCGCCCCGACCGCTATCAGTACCAGTTGCAGCTGTCACGCGTCGGCAGCATCGACGCCAAGGTATGGGTCAGCGAAGAGCTGTCCGCCCAATTCCATTGAACTCTCGGAGATCGCCCATGAATTCGCGCCGCACTTTCCTCTATCAATCCGCCGCCGCAGCTGCCCTGGTGTCGGCGCCATGGGTGGCACGCGCCCAGGGCGCCAAACCCGTGAAGATCGGCATCCTGCATCCGGTGACGGGGGCGCTGGCCTATTCGGGCCAGCAATGCCGCTTGGGCGCGCTGCTGGCGATCGAGGACATCAACAAGGCCGGCGGCATCAAGTCGCTGGGCGGCGCGCCGCTGGAAGCCATGCTGGGCGACGCGCAGTCGCGCCCCGAGGCGGGTTCGGCCGAGGTCGAAAAAATGAACGAGGCGGGCGTGTCGGCCATCGTCGGCGCCTATGCGTCGGCGATCTGCCTGGCCACCACGCAGACCGCGGCCAAGTACAACCTGCCGCACGTGGTGGACGTGGGCGTGGCCGACCAGATCGTCGAGCGCGGCCTGAAGAACACTTTCCGTTTCGGCCCGGGCTACCGCGCCTGTAGCGAACGCGCCATCACCGACCTGGCCGCGCTCAACGACGCGGCGGGCAAGCCGGCCAAGACCGTGATGATCGTGCACGAGGATTCGCTGTTCGGCACCGGCACCGCGGCGCTGCTGTCCAAGGCCCTGCCGCAGCATGGCTTCGAGGTCAAGGACGTGGTCAAGCATCCGAACCCGACCCGCGATTTCAACAACATCGTGCTGCGCATGAAGTCCCTCAATCCGGACATCGTGATCCCGGCCAACTACTACAACGAATACGCCTTGCTGCTGCGCGCCATGAAGCAGCAGAAGGTGCAGCCCAAGGCGATCTACTCGGTGCTGGGCGGCGCGGCCTCCAGCTACAAGTTCCTGAAGGAATTCCCCGACATCGCCAACGGCATCCTCGACTGCAACCACTGGTTCAACCCCAAGGATGCGCGCGTTGCCCCGCTGAAGGCGCGCGTGGAAGAGAAGGGCGCCTACTTCAGCTACGAGGTCTTCATGACCTATACCTCGGTGCTGCTGCTGGCCGACGCGCTGGAACGCGCCAAGTCCGCCGACCGCGCCGCCATCACCGAGGCGCTGGCCTCCAGCACCTTCTCGGACCACATCATGCCCTACGGCCCGACCAAGTTCGTGGACGGCCAGAACACCGGCGCGCAGCCTCTGCTGACGCAAGTGATCGGCGGCGACATCAAGGTCGTCATCCCGGCCGACTACCGCCAGGCCGATGCCATCTTCCCGCTGAAGGCCTGAGCGTGCTCGATCCCGCCATCCTCTTTTCCTCGGTGCTCAACGGCCTGACCACGGGCGCGGTGTACGCGCTGATCGCCCTGGGCCTGACCTTGATCTACGGCGTGCTGCACATCATCAACTTCGCCCATGGGGCGGCGTTGATGGTGGCGCTGTACGCCGTGTATCTGCTGAAGGACCGCCTCGGCATCGACCCCTACGCCGCCCTGCCGCTGGTGGTGGCGGGCATGTTCGCGCTGGGCTATGCCCTGCAGCGCTACGTGATCAACCGCGCCAGCCACGGCAAGGACGAGAACATCCTGCTGGTGACGCTGGGCCTGGCCATCGTGCTGGAGAACCTGGCGCTGGTGTGGTTCAAGTCGGACACGCGCACCATCGACACGGCCTACACGCTGTCCACGGTGGAGATCGGGCCGGCCATGATCGCCTTGCCCAAGATCATCGCCTTCTGCGGCGCGCTGGCGGTGGCGGCGGTGCTGTTCTGGATCATCCGCAGCACCGACCTGGGCCGGGCGATCCGCGCGGTGGCCAAGGAAAAGCAGGGCGCCAAGCTCATGGGCATAGACGTGGAAAAGGTCTACGCGCTGTCGTTCGGCATCGGCATGGCCTGCCTGGGCGCGGCGGCCTGCTTCCTGCTGCCGGCGTACTACGTGAATCCGCAGGTCGGCGGCGGCTTCGTGCTGGTGGCCTTCACCATCGTGGTGCTGGGCGGCATGGGCAGCTTCGTGGGCGCGCTGGTCGGCGGCCTGCTGATTGGCGTGGTGGAGTCCATCGGGGGCCTGTTCCTGGGCGACTCGCTGGGCCAGATGGGCATATTCGCGATCTTCATCGCGGTGCTGCTGTTTCGCCCGCAGGGGCTGTTCGGGGCGAGGGGCTGAGCATGGGCAAGGATCTTTTGACTATCGCGCTGTTCGGCGCGGCGCTGGCGGCCGCCGCCGCGCTGACGGAGTCGGGCGTCGCCCTGACCTTCGTGATGATGTCGCTGTACGCGGCGCTGCTGTCGCAGGCCTGGAACATCCTGGGCGGCTACGGCGGCCAGCTGTCGTTCGGCCATGCGCTGTTCTTCGGCGTGGGCGCTTATGCCCAGGCGCTGGGCCAGCTCAACCTGGGCATCAACCCCTGGCTGGCGCTGCCCATGGCCATCGCGCTGGGCGCGCTGGTCGGGCTGGCGGTGGGCGGGCTGACGTTCCGCTATGGCCTGAAGGGCTCCTATTTCGCGTTGGTGACGCTGGCGTTCGCCGAGGTGTTCCGCATCCTGGCGCTGTCGGTGTCGTTCACCGGGGGCGGCGTGGGCCTGATGGTGCCGTTGCAGGAGGGCGTGGCGAACATGCAGTTCGGTTCGCGCCGCGGCTACATCTACCTGCTGTTGGGCTTCGTGCTGCTGGCGCTGGTGGTTACGGCATGGCTGCGGCATTCGCGCTTCGGCGCCTATCTGCAGGCGGTGCGCGACAACGAGGACGCGGCGCGCGCCATCGGCGTGAATCCGCTGCGGGTCAAGCTCGGCGGCATCGCGCTGTCGGCCGCCTTCATGAGCGCGGCTGGGGCCTTCTACGTGCAGGTGTTCCAGTACATCGATCCGGGCATCGCCTTCGGCTCGGCCGTGTCGGTGGAGGCGCTGGTCGGCGCCATTGTCGGCGGCCTGGGCACTCTGTGGGGACCGCTGCTGGGGGCGGTCACGCTGCATGCGCTGAGCGACCTCACGCGCAACCTGTTCGGCGAGCTGCCGGGCATCAGCATGGTCATCTACGGCGTGGTGCTCATCGTGATCGTGATGTTCCTCCCCCGCGGCATCACCGGCAGCGGTCAGGCTTTGAGCCGGCTGTTCAGTGCCAAGGAGCGCGCCCGTGTCTGAGATCCTGCTGCAAGCGCGCAATCTTTCCATCACTTTCGGCGGCCTGAAGGCAGTCCAGGACGTGAGCCTGGACGTACGCCAGGGCTCGCTGACGGCCCTGGTCGGCCCCAACGGCGCGGGCAAGACCACGCTGTTCGGCCTTTTGTCCGGATTCCTCAAGCCCGGTTCCGGTTCGGTGCATTTCGCCGGCGCGGACATCACCGGCCGCCCGCCGCATGAGTCGGCGCGGCTCGGGCTGACCCGCACCTTCCAGATCGTGCAGCCCTTCGGCGCGCAGACGGTGCGCCAGAACATCGCCGTGGGAGCGCACTTGCGCCTGGGCAACCGCCGCGAGGCGCTGGAAGCGGCCGAAGAGGTGGCCGCCCGAGTGAACCTGCAAGCCTTGCTGGACCGGCCGGCGGCGGACCTGACCGTGGCCGGACGCAAGCGACTGGAGCTGGCGCGCGCGCTGGCCACGCGGCCGCGCCTGCTGCTGCTGGACGAAGTATTGGCGGGGCTCAACCCCAGCGAGATCGACGAGATGATACCGGTGGTGAAGAAGCTGGCCGACGACGGCGTGACCGTGTTGATGATCGAACACGTGATGCGCGCGGTGATGAGCCTGGCCGAGCACGTCTGGGTGCTGGCGCAGGGCCGCCTGATCGCCTCGGGCACGCCGGGCGAGGTCACGCGCGATCCGGCGGTGGTCGAGGCCTATCTGGGCCAGGGCGCGGCGGCCAGGCTGGCCGCGCAGGGAGCGCCGGCATGAGCGCGCTGCTGGAAGTCCAGGGATTGCGCGCCGGCTACGGCCGCATGGAAGTGCTGCGCGGCGTCGACCTGCGGGTGGACCAGGGCGAGATAGTGGTGCTGTTGGGCAGCAACGGTGCCGGCAAGTCCACGCTGAACAACACGGTCTGCGGGCTGTGCCGGCCTTGGGGCGGCACG
The DNA here is from genome assembly GCF_029839485.1 of Achromobacter sp. GD03932. Lineage (NCBI taxonomy): Bacteria > Pseudomonadati > Pseudomonadota > Betaproteobacteria > Burkholderiales > Alcaligenaceae > Achromobacter > Achromobacter sp. GD03932. Next base: position 30,803 of record NZ_JAOCAT010000029.1, on the reverse strand, counting down.
GTGCGCTTCGAAGGCCGGGACCTGACCGGCCGCCATTACCGCGACGTGGTCAAGGCCGGACTGATCCAGGTGCCCGAAGGCCGCCGCGTGTTCCCCAACCTGAGCGTGCGCGAGAACCTTGAATTGGGTTCGTTCACCCGGGCCCGCGAGCGCCGCGCCGCCAACCTGGAGAAAGTGCTGCACATCTTCCCGCGCCTGCGCGAGCGCCTGGCCCAACTGGCCGGCACCATGTCCGGCGGTGAACAGCAGATGCTGGCCATCGGCCGCGGCCTGATGGCCGAGCCGCGCCTCCTGATCCTGGACGAGCCGTCGCTGGGCCTGTCGCCGCTGATGGTCGAAGAGCTGTTCGGCTTGATCGCGCGCCTGCATGGCGAGGGGCTGGCGATCCTGCTGGTGGAGCAGAACGTGGGCCAGTCGCTGGAAACGGGACAGCGCGCCTACGTGCTGGAAAACGGGGCGGTGCGCTATAGCGGCGCCTGCCCGGAATTGATGGCCAGCGACGACGTGCGCCGGGCCTATCTCGGGATGTAGCCATGGCCGAGCCTCAAACACTGGCGCAGAAGCTGATCGCGGCGGCCTGTGGCCGCGCTTGCGTCGCCGAGGGCGAAATCGTCACCTGCGCGGTCGACCTGGCCATGTTCCATGATTCCAGCGGCCCGCGCCGCCTGCAGCCCATGCTGCAGGAACTGGGCGCCACGCTGTGGGATCCGTCCAGGATCGTGCTGGTCATCGACCACTACGTGCCCGAATCCGACGACGAATCGCGCCGCATCGTGCGCATCGCGCGCGAGTGGGCGGCCGAACAGCAACTGCCCAACGTCTATGACTCGCTCGGCATCTGCCACGTGGTGGTGCCGCAGCACGGGCATATCCGTCCCGGCATGTTCTGCGTGGGCGGGGACTCGCATTCGCCCACGGGCGGCGCGTTCGGCGCCTACATGTTCGGCATCGGCAGCACCGAGATGCTGGGCGTGGCCGTGACCGGACAGATCTGGGTAAAGGTGCCGCAGACCCTGATGATGCGCTGGAACGGCCGGCTGTCGGCTGGCGTGACCGCCAAGGACATGATGCTGCACATGATAGGCCGCTATGGCATGAACGGCGGCCGCTACCAGGCGGTGGAATTCTGCGGCGAGGCGGTGCGCGCCTTGTCGATGCAGGAACGCATGACCTTGTCCAACATGAGCGCGGAGCTGGGCTCGCAGGTCGGCCTGATTGCGCCGGATGCCACCACGGTTGCCTACCTGCGCGAGGCAGGCGTCACGGACGAGATCGATCTGGCGCGCTGGCGCAGCGACGAAGGCGCGCAGGCCGAGTGGCACGAATTCGACGCCGCGGCGCTGGCGCCGCAGGTTGCCGCGCCGCACAGCCCGGCCAATGCGCGCGACGTGGATCAGTATGGCGACGTGCCGCTGCAGGTGGCCTACATCGGCGCCTGCACCGGCGCCAAGCTGGAGGACCTGCGCGCCGCGGCCAGCGTGCTGCGCGGCCGCCGGCTGGCCGCCGGCATGCGCCTGATGGTGGCGCCGGCCAGCCAGCAGGACCAGCGCCAGGCCGAGGCGGAAGGGGTGATGCGGACGCTGCGCGAGGCCGGCGCCGATGTGCTGGCCACCTCCTGCGGCGCCTGTGCGGGCTATGGCGGGTCCATCCCGGACGGCGCCAGCGTCATCGCCACCACGGCGCGCAATTTCAAGGGGCGCATGGGCTCGGAGACGGCCCAGGTCTATCTGGCCTCGCCCTATACGGTGGCGGCATCGGCGGTAGCCGGCCGCATCGCCGATCCCCGGGAGTTCATGGCATGACCGAGCAGTCCGTGACGCACCGCGTCTGGCGCGTGGGCGCAGATATCGACACCGACGCGTTGGCGCCGGGCGCCTATATGAAGTTCGGCATCGACGAGATCGCGCGCCATTGTCTGCAGCGCGTGCGGCCCGAGTTCGCCGCCGGCGCGCGGCCGGGCGACGTGCTGGTGGCCGGCCCCAACTTCGGCATCGGCTCCTCGCGCGAGCAGGCGGCCGCGGCGCTGGTGCGCCTGGGCATCGCCGCGGTGGTCGCGCCATCCTTCAACGGCCTGTATTTCCGCAACGCCTTCAACGTGGGCCTGCTGCTGTTGACCTGCCCACAGGCCGAAACCCTGCAAGAGGGCGAGCGCATCGCCCTGGACCCCGCCGCCGGCCGCATCCGCCGCGCCGCGGGGCAACCCGCGGAACTGCATTGCGACACCGTGCCCGCCTTCCTGCTGGAAATGGTGCAGGCCGGCGGACTGCTGAATTTGCTGAAACAGCGCAAGACTCATTAGGAACCACATCATGCTTGATCCCGTCACACTCGCGGTCCTGAAAGGCCGCCTGGAACAGATCGCCGACGAGATGGACGCCACGCTGTACCGCAGCGCGTTCAATCCCATCATCGCCGAGGCCCATGACGCCTGCCACGGCATGTACGATGCCGCCACCGGCGCCACGCTGGTGCAGGGCAAGTCCGGCCTGCCGGTATTCGTGGGCGCGATGGCCTTTGCCGTCAAGGCCGCGGCCAAGGCGGCCGCCGAGCGCGGCGGCATGGTCGACGGCGACGTCTGGCTGTTCAACGATCCCTACGAAGGCGGCACCCACGCCAATGACTTCAAGCTGGTGCGTCCGGTGTTCCGCGACGGCAAGCTGTTCTGCTTCCTGGCCTCGGCGGCCCATTGGCATGACGTCGGCGGCGCGGTGCCGGGCAACTACAACCCCGCCGCCACCGAATGCTGGCAGGAAGCCGTGCAGATTCCGCCGGTGCGCATCGTGCGCGCGGGCGTGCTGGACCTGGACGTGCTGGCCATCCTGAAGGCCAACACGCGCCTGCCGGACAGCCTGTGGGGCGACCTGAACGGGCAGCTGGCGGCGCTCGAACTGGGCGCGGGCCGGCTGGACGGCCTGCTCGACGAATACGGCGACGCCACCGTGCTGGAGTCGCTGGACACCTTGCGGGAGCGGGCGCGCCGCCTGATGCGCGACCACATCTCGCGCCTGCCCGACGGCGAATACGCCTTCGAGGACATGCTGGACAACGACGGCGTGCGCGACCAGCCGCTGCGCATCACGCTCAAGCTCATCGTCCAGGGCGACCGCCTGACGCTGGATTTCACCGGCACTTCGCCTGCCTGCGCCGGGCCGGTGAATATCTCTCGCGCCACGGCGATCGCGGCCTGCTATGTGGCCCTGAAGCACCTGTTCCCGGACGTGCCGGCCAATGCCGGCGTGCTGGACGCGGTGGACGTGGTGCTTCCGGACGGCCTGGTGATCTCGGCGGACCGCCCGCGACCGGTCGGAGGCTACACGGAAACCATTCTGCGCATGATCGACGTGATCTTCTGCGCCATGGCCCAGGCCGAGCCGGCGCGCGCGCTGGCGCAGGCCTACGGCACCATCAATGCCTTGTCGATCGCCGGCTACCGTAGCGACCCCGCCCGGCGCGGCCAGCGCTGGGTGATGTTCAGCTTCTTTGGCGGCGGCCATGGCGGCCACTCGGACGGCGACGGGCTCAGCCATGGCAACGCGCCCATCTCCACGGCCACCATTCCGCCGCTGGAAATCCTGGAAGCGGCCTATCCCGTGCGTTTCACGCAATGGGCGCTGCGGCCCGATTCGGCGGGCGACGGCCAGCACCGCGGCGGGCTGGGCGCCATCTATGAAATCGAACTGCTGGAAGACAGCGCCGAGGCCTTCATCTTCGGCGAACGCGGCAAGAGCGCGCCCAAGGGTATCGCCGGCGGCAGGGAAGCGGCGCTGAACGTCTTCCGCTATCAGCAGGACGGCGGCTGGCAGACGCCGCCCATGCGTTCAAAGATGCTGGGCATCCAGCTCAAGCGCGGCGACCGGGTGCGCCTGGAAACACCCGGAGGAGGCGGTTATGGCGAGCCTGCCGCGCGCACGCAGGCGGCGCGCGAGCATGACCGCAAGATGGGTTACGTGAGCGGAAATCTGAAGGAGCAGTCGGCATGAGCGCGGCACAAGGTTTGGTCGTAGGCGTGGACGTGGGCGGTACGTTCACCGATATATTCGTGCTGGACGAGGCGGGCGGCAGCGCCCGCGTGGTGAAGGTGCCTTCCACTCGCGGCGAGGAAGCGCGCGGCTTCATGAACGGCATCGCCCGAGTGGCCGACGGCGCGGACGCCATCGCCACCATCGTGCACGGCACGACGGTAGGCACCAACGCGCTGCTGGAGCGCAAGGTGGCGCGCACCGGCATCATCACCACGGCCGGCTTTCGCGACGTGCTGGAAATGCGCCGGCGCGACCGGCCCCAGACCTGGGGCCTGCGCGGCAACTATGAGCCGGTGGTCCCGCGCGACCTGCGTCTGGAAGTCGAAGAGCGCGTGCTGGCCGACGGCACCTTGCATACGCCAGTGAACCTGGCCCAGGTCGAGGCCGCGGCCCGCCAATTGCTGGAGCAGGGCTGCGAGGCGGTCTGCCTCTTTTTCGTCAACGCCTATGCCAATCCGGCCAACGAGGCGCAGGCCGCGGCCTGCGTGCGCGCGCTCTGGCCCAACGGCAACGTCACCGCCGCCACCGAGGTGCTGCCCGAGATCCGCGAATTCGAGCGCTGCTCCACCGCCGTGCTCAATGCCGCGCTGCAGCCGGTGGTCGGCGGCTATCTGACCCGGCTGGAAGCGGACCTGAAGGACAACGGCTTCGGCGGCGAACTGCTGGTGGTGCAGAGCAACGGCGGCGTGATGTCGCGCCAGACGGCCTGCGACGTGCCGGTGCGCACCGCGCTGTCCGGCCCGGCCGCGGGTGTCATCGCCTGCGCCGCCATCGCGCGCGCCGCGGGCTTTCCCAACGTGGTCAGCGGCGACATGGGCGGCACTTCCTTCGACGTGTCGCTGGTGGCCGACAGCGAGGCCTCGCTGTCGGCGCAGACCGCCATCGACTTCGGCATGGTGGTGCGCGCGCCCATGATCCAGATCGAGACCATCGGCGCGGGCGGCGGCTCTATCGCCAGCGTGGACGCGGGCGGCCTGTTGCAGGTGGGTCCCGAATCCGCCGGCAGCGTGCCGGGGCCGGCCTGCTATGGCCGGGGCAATACCCGTCCCACCGTGACCGACGCCAACGTGCTGCTGGGCCGCATCGCGGCCGAACGCCCGCTGGGCGGCGGGCTGCTTGCCACCATGGACGTGGCGCTGGCGCGCGCCGCCATCGAAGAGCATGTAGCCAAGCCGCTCGGCCTGGACGTGCATGCCGCGGCCGAGGCCATCCTGACCGTGGCCAATGCCAAGATGGCGGGCGCGATCCGCGTCGTGTCCATCGAGCGCGGCCATGACCCGCGCAAGTTCGCCTACATGCCGTTTGGCGGCGGCGGCGCGCTGCACGTCTGCGCCATGATGAACGAAGTGGACGCGGCCCGCGGCATCGTGCCGCGCTATCCCGGCGTGACCTCGGCCTTGGGCTGCGTCATGGCCGACATGCGGCACGACGGCGTGCAGACCTTGAACGTGGCGCTGGCCGCGCTGGACGCCGACGACCTGCTGGCCCGCATAGACGGCCTGGCGCTGGCCTGCCAGGAGCGGCTGGATTCCGCGGGCGTGGGCTTTCAGGGCATACGCGAGAGCATCGAGCTGGACATGCTGTATGTCGGGCAGAGCCATACGGTGCGGGTGGAAGTCGGGCGTGATGAACTGAACCGCGCCGGCATCGGCGCAGCCTTCGAGCGTGCCTACCGCGCCGCCTTCGGCCGCAGCCTGGACGGCATCGCGGTGCGCATCCTGAACCTGCGCTATGCGCGCATCGGCCAGCGGCCCAAGTTCGATCTGGCGCTGCTGGCGCCGACCAGCACCGCGATGCCAGACGCGCTGGGCACGCAACCCGTCTTCCACGGCGGGCAATGGCATGACGCCATGCGCTACGCGCGGCTGGATCTGCCGGTGGGCGCGGAGGTGGCGGGGCCCGCCATCCTGGAGCAGCCGGACACCACGATCTGGATCGAGCCCGGCTTTGCCGGCCAGGTCGATTCCCTGGGCAATCTGCTGATCGCCCGCCAGGTTTCCTAGGAGCAGAGCCCATGTCAGCCTTCGATCCCCGCAGCACCGCGCTGGTCGTCATCGATCTGCAGAACGATTTCCTCGCGCCCGGCGGCGCCTATGACCGCGGCGGCGCCGTCAGCCCGCAGGCGCGGGCCTTGCCCGCCCGGGTCGCGCCCGTGGCCCGCGCGCTCAAGGCGCGAGGCGGCTTCGTGGCGGCTAGCCAGTTCACGCTATGGCCGGACGCCCACGGCGAACCCATGATTTCGCCGCATCTGCGGCAGTTGCGCCCATTCCTGCGCAAGGGCGATTTCGTCGCCGGCTCCAAGGGGCAGGCCAACGTGGCCGAGCTGGATGGGCTGGTGGACGTGTCGGTCTGGAAGGTGGCGTACTCCGCCTTCTTCAATACCCAGCTGGACTGGGTGCTGCGGCGCGCGGGCATCTCCAACGTGGTGATCGCCGGCATCGTCACCAATGGCGGCGTGGCCAGCACGGCGCGCGATGCCCACATGCGGGACTATCACGTAGCGGTGCTGGCCGACGGCTGCGCCGCGCCCACGCCGGCCATGCACGATGCCGCGCTGGCGGATTTGCGCACCGTGGCCGACGTGCTGTCCTGCCAGGACTTCCTGGGCAGGCTGGCTTCGTGAGCGCGCCGCAAGTCCTGCGGGGCTTGGCTCCCGGCACGGACGCGATGCATGTGCCGGTGGCCATCATCGGCGCCGGCGCTTGCGGCCTGACCGCCGCGCTGCGCCTGGCCGATGCCGGCATCGAGACCGTGCTGATCGAGCGCGATGCCGCGCCCAGCGGCTCCACCGCCTTGTCGTCCGGCTTCATTCCGGCGGCGGGATCGGCGGTACAGCGGGCCGCTGGCATCGAGGACGACGCGCAGCGCTTTGCCGCGGACATCCAGGCCAAGGCGGGCGGCACGGCCGCGCCGCAGCTGGTCGATGCCTACACGGGGGCGGCAGCTGCCGCAGTGGACAATCTTGCCCGCCACGGCCTGGATTTCCAGGTGCTGGACGGCTTCCTGTATCCGGGCCACAGCGCCCGCCGCATGCACACCTTGCCCGAGCGCACGGGCGCGGCCCTGGTCGCCGCGTTGGAGCGCGCCGCCACCGGAGCCGGCGCCTATCTGCTGACCCGCGCCCTGGCACGGCAGATCTGGACGGACGAGGGCGGCCGCGTCACCGCGGTGGGCTGCGAACGTCCGGACGGCTCCATCGACGTGATCGGCTGCGACGTGCTGATCCTGGCCTGCAACGGCTTTGGCGGCAATGCCGCGATGGTGGGCGCACATCTGCCGGCCATGCGAGGGGCTGTCTACGGCGGCCATGTCGGCAACGACGGCAGCGCGATCGAATGGGGAGTGCAACTGGGCGCGCGCCTGGCCGACCTGGGCGGCTACCAGGGGCACGGCTCCTGGGCCACGCCGCAGGGCGCACTGATCTCCTGGGCCGTGATGATGGACGGCGGCGTGCAGATCAATGGCGCGGGGCGGCGCTTTCATGACGAGACCCACGGCTATTCCGAGGCCGCGGTTCATGTGCTGGCGCAACCCGGCCGCGTGGCCTGGAACGTATTCGACGACCGCACGCTGGCGCTGGCGCGCGGCTTTCCGGACTTCGTCCAGGCAGAGATGGGCCAGGCGCTGAAGACTTGCGCCGATGTCGGGGCGCTGGCGGCCCTGATCGGCTGCGACGAAGCCACGCTGCGCACGACGCTGGCGGGGGTGTCGCCCGGCGCCGCCGACGCCCTCGGCCGGCGCTTCGAGCGCGCGCTGCAAGCGCCGTACCACGCGATCAAAGTGACGGGCGCGCTGTTCCATACGCAGGGCGGCCTGGACATCGACGCGCATTGCCGCGTGCTGGACCGGATGGGCAACCCCTTGCCCAACCTGCTGGCGGCAGGCGGCGCGGCGCGCGGCGTGTCGGGCAACGACGTGTCCGGCTACCTGTCCGGCAACGGCCTGCTCAGCGCGGTGGCGGGCGGCCATATCGCCGCGGCGACGGCCGCATCCCTGTTGGGCCGCGAGCTTTCCTAGGACTTTCCAAACCATGCACAAACAGAATCTGCAAGCACAGCTGGCCGGCGGCGCCGTGCTGGCTCCCGGCGTCTACGACGCCTTGTCCGCGCTGATCGCCGAACAGGCGGGTTTCGGCGCGCTATACCTGTCGGGCGCGTCCATTGCCTACACGCGGCTGGGCCGCTCGGATATCGGCCTCACCACGTACAGCGAGGTCGAGGACACGCTGGCCCGCATCACCGAGCGGGTGGCCACGCCCGTCATCGTGGACGCCGACACGGGCTTCGGCAATGCCTTGAATACGCAGCGCACCGTACGCGGACTGGAACGCGCCGGCGCCGCCATGATCCAGCTGGAAGACCAGACCTTCCCCAAGCGCTGCGGCCACCTGGACGGCAAGGCCGTGATCCCGGCCGCCGAAATGTGCGGCAAGCTGCGGGCCGCGGTGGATGCGCGCGCGCAGGCGTCCACCTTGATCCTGGCGCGTACCGACGCGCTGGCCATGGAAGGGCTGGAAGCCGCCCTGGACCGCGCGGACTCGTATCTGGAAGCGGGCGCCGACGCGCTGTTCATCGAGGCGTTGCGCACGCCGGAGCAGATGCAGGCGGCGTGCAGCCGTTTTGCGCATCGCGTGCCGCTGCTGGCCAATATGGTCGAAGGCGGCAAGACGCCGGTGCAAAGCGCCGATGCGCTGACCGCGCTGGGATTCCGCATCGTCATCTTTCCTGGCGGCACGGCGCGCGCGGTGGCGCACACGCTGCAGGGCTACTACGCCAGCCTGCGCCAGCATGGCACGACCGCGCCGTGGCGCGAGGGCATGCTGGACTTCGACGGTCTGAACGCCGTGATCGGCACGCCCGAACTGCTGGAGCGCGGGCGCCGCTACGAAGGCTGAGGCCGGGGTGTCAGCGCGGCGTGCGCTGATGCGGCACCAGCGGCGGCACGGGTTGATCAGAAACCAGCTCCCAGAACGCCGGCAGGAAGCACTCGGCCACCAGCAGCGGCTGGCCCTGGCGCCAGAACACCGAGCGGCGCGCCCAGATGCGCCCGCCATCGCGGTCGCGCTGCCCGGTCGGCAATACCCCCAGCGCGGTGGCATGAAACGGCACCGGCGAGGCCAGCCGGCGGCAGGCAAACGGCGAACGCACCACCGTGCTGTCGTGGTAAAGCATGTCCGCCAATGGCCGGGTCAGGAGGCGGCGCATGCCTTGCCAGGCGCCGTGGGACGCGCGCAGCGGCGTCAGGCTGCGGGCGGGCACGCTGTCCACGCCGTCCACCGACATCAGCACCTCGCGGATCCATACCGGCGCGCCGGGCGCGATGCCCATCGCCCGGGCTTCATCCAGCGGCGCGCCATCCGCGTACTCGGCCAGCACGCGCAGGCGCACCTGGCCAACCTGGCGCAAGCCGGCGGTCAGCGCGCCGGGGCGGAACAGCCAGTGGCGCGGGGCAGGAGGCAGGATGGGAGGCGCGCTGGCCAGCCAGCCTGCGGCAAGGGGAGGGTGGTGTGCTGCGGGTTTGCTCATGGCTGCGTATTATGCCAAGCCGGCTGGGACGACCCAATGCGTCGCAATGACGCAGCGCCGGAACGCGCGTTTTGGCGGACCGTCCTGCCGTCCGGGAAAGCACTTATTGTCCCAGGAACCCGCGTCTCCCTATCATTCGCACACGGTCAACATTGACCTGAACGGCTCGCAGTACCCCGCAGCAATGATTGCTGCCTGAACATACAGTCTCGGCTATAGAAGCCCCCGACTTGCACGCAATGCGTGGTCGGGGGCTTTTTCGTTTTCAATTTCTGAATATGGAGCTCGCATGCAAGCGTCGGAACCGCAACGTTCTCCCGCCGCCGTGACCTGGGTGGCCAGCGTGCAAATGGAGCCCGCGATCGGCGAAACCGCCGCCAACATCGCGCGTTCCATCGAACTGGTGGAGCAGGCCGCGGCCCAGGGCGCGCGGCTGGTGGTGCTGCCTGAACTGGCCAACACGGGATACATGTTCGATAGCCGCGATGAGGCCTACGCCCTGGCCGAAGCCGTGCCGGAAGGCCCCAGCTCGCAGGCCTGGATCGCGTTGGCGCAGCGCCTGGGCATCTACCTGGTGGCGGGCATTGCGGAACGTGCCGGCGGGCGCCTCTACAACTCCGCGCTGGTCGCGGGCCCGGATGGCTATCTGGGGACCTATCGCAAGCTGCACCTCTGGGGCGACGAGAACCTGTACTTCGAGGCGGGCGACCTGGGGTTGCCGGTATTCGACACCGAGCTGGGCCGCATCGGCGTGGCCATCTGCTACGACGGCTGGTTTCCCGAAGTCTACCGGCTGCTGGCGGTGCGCGGCGCGGACATCGTGGCGGTGCCGACCAATTGGGTGCCGATGCCGGGGCAGACCCGCGACGGGCCGGTCATGGCCCATGCGTTGACCATGAGCGGCGCCCACAGCAACGGCTTGACGGTGGTGTGCGCCGACCGGGTCGGCACCGAGCGCGGCCAGCCCTTCGTGGGCCGCAGCCTGATCGTGGGGTCCCAGGGTTGGACGGCGGCAGGACCCGCCAGCATCGACCAGGAGGAGGTGCTGCTGGCGCCCATAGACCTGAAGGCCTCGCGCCGCGCGCGCCAGTTGAATGATTTCAACCATGTGCTGCGCGACAGGCGCCGCGACATCTATGACGAGCAGTTGGGCGCCGCCGCAGGCCTGCGGCAACGCTGAACGACGGTCCACGGCCGTTCCCCCAAGGAGAAAACCCATGAAGAGCCTATTGAATAGCTGCCGGATCCGCCTGTCGTTTGTCGCATTGCTGGCTGGCGCTGCCAGCGCGCATGCCGCCGAACCGTTGCGCATCGGCGTGCCCGTCGGCCTGTCCGGCGCAAACAGCGTGGTCGCGCCGGGCGTGGTGCAGGCCTCGCAACTGGCTGCCGACGAGATCAATGCGGCCGGCGGCATCCTGGGCCGCCAGATCGTGCTGGAGATCGCCGATGACGCCTCGGGCGCGGTCGGGGCGCAGAAGGCGTATGACACCCTGGTGTTCCAGAAAAAGGTGGACGCGATCATCGCCATGGAAACCAGCGCGGCGCGCAATGCCGCGCTGCCCATCGTGTCGCGCGGCAAGGTGCCCTATATCTACACGTCATTCTATGAAGGCCGCTCCTGCAACCGCTGGCTGCACGTGAATGGCTGGGTGCCGGAACAGCAGGTCGCGCCGGTGGTGGACCATTTCATGCAGGACCGCAAGGCCAAGACCTTCTTCCTGGTGGGCAGCGACTACGCCTTCGGCCGCGGCATGCTCAAGTTCACACGGGAATATATTGAAAAGCAGGGCGGACGCGTGGTGGGCGAAGAGTACCTGCCGATCGACGGTTCCGACTGGACGCCGGTGGTCTCCAAGATACGCTCGGCCAACCCGGATGCGTTGATCAGCTCGACGGCCGGCGGCGGACCCAACGTCAGCCTGGCCAAGCAGGTCAAGGCTGCTGGCCTGTCCATGCCCTACGGCAATCTGGCGATCGACGAAGGCACGGCCAAGACCATGGGCGACACGGCGGTGGGCATGTACATGTCGGCCTCGTACCTGACCAGCATCGACACGCCGCAGAACCGCAAATTCCTGGACGGCCTGAAGGCGAAGTTCGGCAACGACGCCAAGACCGCCAACGAATTCTCCGCGCCGCAGTATGAAGCCTTCTACCTGTACAAGGCGGCGGTCGAAAAGGCCGGCGGCACCGATGCGCCCAAGGTGGTGCAGGCCTTGAGCGCAGTCACGTTCGACGGCCCGCGCGGCCCGGTGACCATGGACCGCCAGCGCCACGCGGCGTTGACCATGCGCCTGGGGCAGGTGCAGCAGGACGGCTCCATCAAGATCCTGCAGACCTTCGACAAGGTCGACCCGGGCGCGCAGTGTCCGGACCTGAAGTGACGGCCATGCCATGACAAGCGCCGCCGGTCCTGCCGGCGGCGCCGGAGAGCGATATGGGTTTGCTGCTGGACATCCTGAGCACGGCCGCCATGCTGTTCATCGTGACGGCCGGGCTGATGATCATCTTCGGCGTGATGAAGATCGTCAACTTCGCGCATGGCGCGATTCTTACGCTGGGCAGCTACGCCAGCCTGGTGGTGACGCAGCTGGGGCTGAATCCCTGGCTGGCGCTGCCGTTCGCGCTGGCGGTCGGCGTGCTGGTGGGCATGGGCGTGGAACGGCTGATCGTGCAGCCGCTGTACAAGCGGCCGCTGGACGCCATCCTGGCCACCTGGGGACTGGGCATCGTGATCGGCCAGCTCATCACCATGGCATTCGGGCGCGAAGTGAAGTTCGCGGATTCGCCCATCCACGGCGCCGTGTCCTTCCTGGGCACGGAGTATTCGGCGTACCGCCTGTTCCTGGTGCCCGCGGCCTTGCTGATGTATGCCGCCATGACGCTGCTGCTCAGCGGCACGCGCTTTGGCGTGCGGACCCGGGCCGTGATCATGAACGAGGACCTGGCGCGCGGCCTGGGCATCAATGCCGAGCGCATCCGCTTCACCACCTTCGGCCTGGGAGCGGGGCTGGGCGCGCTGGCCGGCGCGCTGATCACGCCCTTGTCCAGCGTCGACCCGAACATGGGGCTGCCGTGGCTGGTCAGCGCCTTCATGCTGGTCATGGTGTCGGGCCATTCGATCACCGCGCTGCTGCTGACCTGCCTGGTCTACGGCGCCTGCCAGGTGCTGGTAAGCGTCTACGTCAGCCCGATCCTGGGCGGCGTCACCATCGCCGTCCTGGCCGCGCTGACGCTGCGTTTGCGTCCTCAAGGATTCGCCCATGACTGACCGCGCATTGACCCCTCAAACGCTGGCTGGCGCCGCTGACGACGCCACGGCGCAAAAGGCCGCGCGCAGCCGCAGCCTGCTGGGCCTGGCCGGGCTCTGCCTGGTGCTGACCGCGGCCGGCCCCTGGCTGTTCGACACTTATCTGCTGAACGTGCTGATCAAGGCGCTGTTCTTCGCCGTGGCGGCGGTCACCGTGGACGTGCTGTGGGGCTACACCGGCTACCTGACCTTCGGCCAGTCCGCGTTTTTCGGGGTGGGCGCATATGCCGCGGGCCTGGCCTTCACGCACTACGGATTCTCGCCTGCGATAGCGGCGCTGGCCGCCTTGGCGGCAGTGGGCGCCGCGGCGTTGCTGGCGCTGGTGACCGGCTGGCTGTCGTTCTACCGTGGGGCATCGCCATTCTTCGCCACGGTGATCTCGTTGGTGCTGCCCATCGTGCTGATGCAGTTGGTGCTGTCCGGCGGCACCTACACCGGCTCTTCGTCCGGCCTGACGGGGTACGAAACCTTCGACTTGTCGCTGGAGGCCTGGTATGTGATCGCGGCGGGGGGCCTGTCCGCGGTGGCGCTGCTGGCCTGGGTGGTGGTGCGCAGCGATGGCGGCCGCATCCTGGTGGCGCTGCGCGACAACGAGGCGCGGTGCAGCTACTTGGGGTTGAACACCGCCCATTGGCGCATCGCGCTGCTGGTGGCCTGCGGCGCGGTGGCCGGCCTGGCGGGCTTCGGCTATGGCGCGTTCAGCGGCGTGGTGGCGCCGGAACTCACGGGCTTCGTCTTCGGCACGGAACTCATCATCTGGGTGGCGCTGGGCGGGCGCGGCACCATCTGGGGGCCGGTGCTGGGAGCCATACTCATCAATGTGGCGGGCTCCTATCTCAGCGGCAACATGCCGTTCGTCTGGCAGTTGCTGCTGGGGGTGACCTTCGTCCTGGTGATCCTGCTGCTGCCGCGGGGGCTTCTGCCCCTGCTGATCGCGCCTTGGCGCGCAAGGTCGGGTAGGGCGGCCACACCCGTGCTGGGCGAGCGCGCCATCCCACCGCGGCAAGCCGGCGGCGCGGCCCAGGCCTTGAGCCTGGCGGGCGTGTCCAAGCACTTCGGGAGCCTGAAGGTGCTGGAAGGCATAGACCTGCAAGCCCGCGGCGGCGAACTGGTCGGGCTGATCGGCCCCAACGGCGCCGGCAAGACCACGCTGATGCGCTGCATCGCGGACGGCGCCGAGCGGTCCCAGGGCAGGCTGGAACTCTATGGCCACGAAGTGCGGCGCGACGGACCGGAGCAATGCGTGCGCCATGGCCTGGGCCGCAAGTTCCAGAATGCCAACGTGTTCGATACGCTGACCGTGGCCGAAAGCCTGCGCATCGCGACCACGCTGCGCGAACGGCCGTCGTGGTGGCGCCGGTCGCCCACGCTGCATCTGCCGCCCTATGCGCTGGAGACATTGCGCGTGACCGGCCTGGACCACTGCCTGGACCACGTGGCGCGCGACCTGTCGCATGGACAGCAGCAGGCCCTGGAGCTGGCGATGGTGCTGGCGCTGGAACCGGGCATCGTGCTGCTGGACGAGCCCACCGCCGGGCTGAGCAAGGCCGAACGACTGCAGATCGGCCACGTGCTGTCGTCCCTGGCGCACCGTTATGGCCTGTGCTGCCTGCTGGTGGAACATGACCTGGATTTCGTCAAGGAGATCGCGACGCGCATTGTGGTCCTGCACCAGGGCCGCATCGTCATGGACGGAGGATTCCGCGAGGTCGTGGAATCAGAACTGGTGCGCACCATTTACGCCGGCGGCGCGCCGGCCGCGCAAGGAGCAGGGCAATGACGAGCATCGCAGCGCCGGCGTTGAGCATGGAAGCGGTGTCCAGCGGCTACAAGCGGGCCATGGTGCTGCATGACGTGTCGCTCACGGTCGAGCGCGGCGCCTGCGTGGCGCTGCTGGGCAAGAATGGCATGGGCAAGAGCACCTTGCTCAAGACCGTCATGGGCTATCTGCCCAAGCAGCGCGGGCGGGTCAGCGTGGGCGGGGTCGACGCCACCCGGCTGCGGCCGCACGAAGTGGCGCGCTGCGGCGTGGCCTACGCCGCCCAGGAACAGCCGCTGTTTCCTGACCTGAGCATCCGCGACAACCTGCGCCTGGGACTGCCGCGCGAGCAACTCTTCGACGAACGCTTCGCCCAGATCGCCGAGCTGTTTCCGGTGTTCACGAGCCGCTTGCGCCAGCATGCCGGCACCCTGTCGGGCGGCGAGCAGAAGATGCTGCTGGTGGCGCGCGGGCTGATGCAGCGGCCCGCGCTGCTGCTGTTGGACGAGATCACGGAAGGGCTGCAGCCCTCGGTGATCGAGCGCCTGGGCCGCGCGCTGAACTGGGAACGCGAGCGGCACGGCACGACAATGTTCATCGTGGAGCAGAACGTGGCGTTCGCGCTGGACGTGGCCGATCGTTATCTGGTGCTCAAGCAGGGCAGCATCGTCGATGAAGGCGAGGCTGGCGCGCCCGAGGCGGCGGGCAATATCATTGCTCATCTGAAAGTATGAAGGCCATGCGGCCCGGATTCGCCATGACGCACACGCGCACTACACGTTCAAGGATTCCCTCATGAGTACGCCCCAGGACAAGCACGCAGAGCGGCCGGACTGGCGCATCGGCGTGCTCTATTCGCGCAGCGGCGTCACCGGAACCACGGAATCGCAGCACTTCTTCGGCACGGTACTGGCGGTGGAGGAGATCAACGAACTGGGCGGCGTGCTGGGGCGGCCATTGGCGCCGGTGGTGTATGACCCGCGCAGCGACGCCGAAGAGTACCGCCGGCTGGCGGCCAGGCTGCTGCTGGACGACGAGGTCAGCGTCATCTTTGGCGGCTGCACCTCGCACTGCCGCAAGGCCATGCTGCCGGTGGTCGAGCGCAGCAATTCCCTGCTGTGGTACGGCTCGGTCTACGAAGGCTTCGAATATTCGCCCAACGTCATCTATACCGGCGCGGCGCCGAACCAGGGCAGCATGCAGCTGGCTGCGTACCTGATCCAGAATTGCGGCTCGCGCATCTTCCTGGTGGGCGCGGACTACATCTACCCGCGCGAGACCAACCGCATCATGCGCGAGACGGTCGAGGAGCATGGCGGCGAGATCCTGGATGAAACCTATCTGCCCCTGGGCTGCGACGACAGCGAGATCAACGACGTGGTGGCTGACATTCGCCGCATCCAGCCGGACGTGGTGTTTTCCACCCTGATCGGCTCCGATGCGCAGCGCTTCTACCAGCGCTACCACGAGGCCTGCCAAGCCGAAGGCGCGGCCACCGCCCACATCCCCATCGCCAGCCTGACCATGGCGGAGTCGGAGGTGGCGGAGATCGGGCCGCGGCGCTGTGTGGGCCACATCACCGCTGCGACCTATTTCAATACGGTGGATACGCCCGCCAACGCGCATTTCCTGGAACGCTGGCGCGCCCGCTTCGGCGACCATCCCGCCAGCGTCTATGCCGAGACCTGCTACAGCCAGATGCACCTGTTTGCGCGCGCCTTGCAGCGCGTGGGCAGCATGGACACCCGCAAACTGGTGCAGGCGGTGCATCAGGTGCAGTTCGACGCGCCGGACGGGCAGATGTCGGTGCTGGCGGAAAACAACCATAGCGTGCTGACGCCGCGCATAGGCGTGTGCCGCGAGGACGGACGCTTCGACATCGTCTGGGAAAGCGACGAACCCGTGAAGCCGGACCCGTACCTCACCGCGTTCGGCCTGGACGAGTTCTGGTTGAAATAGCCATGGACCATAGCCTACGCCGCCTCTACGAGGACCTGCGCAGCGTGGCCGTCGCCGTGGTGTATCCGCCGGGCGAGGACCGCGACCTGCTGGTCGAACAGCTCAAGCGCATCGGTTGCCGCATCCATCTGCACTGGCCGTTTCCGGATGGCCCGCCCGCTGGCGTGGACGTCATCTTCTTCCAGGTATCGCAATGCGGCCGCAACAGCGCCGCCTGGACGGCCAGCGAGGTCGAGGCCACCCTGATCGCCTTGTCCGAGTACGAAACCCCGACCACGCTGAAGCAATTGCTGAAGACCAACGCGCACGGCGTGCTGACGCGGCCGTTCCGCTCCGCGGGGGTGCTCAGCACGCTGGTGCTGGCGCGTTCGGCCAAGCAGTTCCAGAGTCGCCAGCAGTCCAAGATCAACAAGCTGGAAAGCACGATCAAGGCGCGGCGCGTCATCGAAAAGGCCATCCGCGTGCTGATGGACCACCAGCGCCTGGATGAGCGCGCCGCCTATGAGCACATGCGGACCCGGGCGACGGGCCTGCGCGTGAGCGTGGCGGAAGTGGCCGCGATGATCGTCGAGGCCAGCGAGGCCATGGAAAAGCTTGGCCTCGGGGCCTTGCGCCCGGGGCCGTCCCAGAACAATTGAACGAACTGAATGCGCATGCCGAAGGAGCCGGACAATGAAGGTCATGATCGCCCGCCTGAACCACGAGACCAATACGTTCTCGCCGGTGCCCACGCCGCTGTCCGCATTCGGCAATGACGGCCCCGCCTTCGGCGCCCAGGCCTATGCAGAGAACAAGGGCAAGCGCACGGCCATGTCCGCCTTCATCGATATTGCCGAGGCCAACGGCGCGACGGTGGTGACGCCGGTTTCCGCCACGGCCTACCCCAGCGGCCGGGTGTCGGCAGAAGCCTATAGCCAACTGTGCGATGCAATCGTGGCCGGCGCTCAGGGCTGCGGCGCCATCCTGCTCGATCTGCATGGCGCGATGGTGGCCGAAACTACCGACGACGGCGAAGGCGACCTGCTCGAACGCCTGCGATGCCGCACGCCCGACGTACCCATCGCCGTGGCGCTGGACCTGCACGGCAATGTCACGCCCAAGATGATGGCCAACGCCGACGTGATCATCAGCTTCAAGACCTATCCGCACGTGGACATGTACGAGACCGGCGAGCACGCGGGCCGCATCCTGTACGACTGGCTCAATGGCGGCCCGCGCCCGGTGATGGCCTGGCGCCGCCTGCCGCTGATGACGCACACCCTGCGCAGCGCCACGGCCCAGGGCGCCATGCGCCGCGCGGTGCAGGCGGCGCGGGGCGCGGAAGCGGACGGCATGCTGGGCGTCTCCGTGCTGGCGGGCTTCGCCCTGGCTGACATCCCCAATCCATGCCTGAGCGTGGTCGTGGTGGGCTCCGGGCCGCGGGAGCAGGCGGAACGGGTCGCAAGCGATATGGCGCAGGCCATCTGGGCCGAGCGCGACGGCTACTTCTACGATAGCGAGCCCCTGGGCGAGTCGCTGGCCCGCGCGGCGCAACTGGCCCGCGGCGCGGACAAGCCCGTGCTCCTGCTGGACCATGGCGACAACTGCATGTCCGGCGGCACCTGCGACACCATGGAGGTGCTGACGGCCGCGGTCGACGCCGGCCTGACGGGCATCATTGCGGGCCTGTACTGCGACCCAGAGGCAGTCGCCGCGCTGGCCGCGGCGGGCGAGGGCGCGCAGGTGGAGCTGGCGGTGGGCAACAAACGGCCGATTCCGGCCATCGGCCGCCCGGCGGCGCCCGTGCTGCTGCGCGGAGTGGTCCGCGCCGTGACTGGCGGCGAGTATGTCATTACCGGTCCGACGTACACGGGGCAGACGGCATGCATGGGCCGCAGCGCGGTGTTGGACATAGGCGCCGCGCAATTGGTGATCACCGAGAGAACCCACGAGCCCTGGGATCTGGGCGTGTTCGAGAGCATGGGGCTGGATCCGCGCCGGGCCCGCTTCGTGCTGGTGAAGTCGCGCATGTATTGCCGCCCTGTGTTCGAACCTATCTCCCAGGCGCTGGTGGAATGCGCCAGCGCGGGCGTCACCAGCTCGGACTTCGCGCTGTTTCCCTATCAGCGGCGCAGCCGGCCGCTCCATCCGCTGGATCCCATGGCGCCGTCGGACTACGACCCCGCGGCCTGAAGAGGGGGGCATGGCGTCCGCATACAATACCGGCCATGGAAAAAGTACGTATCTCCAAGCTCATGTCCGAGCGTGGGCTGTGTTCGCGCCGCGAGGCCGACACCTATATCGAGCGCGGCTGGGTCCGCGTGGACGGCGTTGTGGTATCCGAACTGGGCGCCCGGGCCTACCCTGACCAGGTCATCACCCTGGAGCGCGCCGCGCAGGCGCGCCAGACCTCGCGCGTGACCATCCTGATCAACAAACCCGTGGGCTACGTCTCGGGCCAGGCCGAAAAGGGCTATACGCCCGCCGTGGCCCTGATCGACTCCCGCTCCCGCTATGCCGGCGACCGCGCGCCGCAGCGTTTCGAGCGTTCGCACCTGGACGGGCTGGCCGTGGCCGGCCGCCTGGACATCGATTCCCAAGGCCTGCTGGTGCTGACCCAGGACGGGCGCATCGCCAAGCACCTGATCGGCGAAGATTCCAGCGTGGACAAGGAATACCTGGTGCGGGTGCAGGGCAACCTGTCCGAAAACGGGTTGGCGCTGTTGAACCACGGCCTGTCCCTGGACGGCAAGGCGCTCAAGCCGGCGCAGGTGCGTTGGCAGAACAGCGACCAGCTGCGTTTCGTGCTGCGGGAAGGCAAAAAGCGGCAGATCCGCCGCATGTGCGAACTGGTAGGCCTGAAGGTGATAGGCCTGAAACGGGTGCGCATCGGACGGGTGTCGCTGGGTGACCTGCCGCTGGGCCAATGGCGCTACCTGCGCGAAGACGAGCGCTTCTGATTGGACGAACTGGCCGACAGGTGTTGTCGGGCAGTCCTAAATTTTTCAATCTGTTTCCGACTTCCGTTTATTTCATGAAAGCGGGAGTATTCTTCGCCTGCCCGACATCGCCCAGGCGCTCCATCAGGAATTCGATGAAGATCCGGGTCTTGGCGGGCAGCAGCCGCGTCTCCGTCACCGCGTAGACCGGAAACGGACCCAGTTGCCAGTCAGGCAGCACACGCTGCAATTGGCCGGACTGCTGTTCGGCCGACTGGTCGCCCAGCAGCACCACGATGCCCGCGCCCAGCAGGGCCAGGCGCCGGGCCATGGCGACGCCGTTGACGGAAAAGCGGTTGCCGGGAGTGAATTCGATGTGCTGCTGGCCGTCGGTCAGGGGCCAGCGGGTCACCTGTCCGGCGCCCTTGGCGCGGAACTCTATGCACTCGTGGCGGGTCAAGTCGCTGGGATGCCGCGGTTCGCCGTGCTTCTTCAGGTATTCGCGCGAGGCGTACAGATGGGCCGGCAGCATGCCCAAGAGCCTCGCAATCTGTGACGAATCGGGCAGTTCGCCGATTTCGATCGAAATATCGCAGGTCTGGAACACGCGCTGCGCGTGATCCGGATTGGCCAGGTCCAGGAAAAACGTGACGTCGGGGTAGCGGCGGGAAAATTCCATGAACGATTCAGCCAGGAAGTCCGTGCCGAAATCCGCGGGCATGTTCACCCGCAGCGGCCCGGCCGGCGTATCGACCAGCTTCTGCAGTTCCTCATGGGCGATCTGCGCCTCGGCCACGATGCGCTGGCAGCGGTCGAAGTACAGGCGGCCCGCGTCGGTCAGTTCGACCTTGCGGGTGGTGCGGCTGAGCAGGCGCAGGCCCACGGAGCGCTCCAGTTCGGCCACCTGGCGGGACAGTGTCGATTTCGGCACGCCGAGCATCGCCGCCGCGCGGCTGAAGCTGCGCGTTTTGG
The DNA here is from genome assembly GCF_029839485.1 of Achromobacter sp. GD03932. NCBI lineage: Bacteria > Pseudomonadati > Pseudomonadota > Betaproteobacteria > Burkholderiales > Alcaligenaceae > Achromobacter > Achromobacter sp. GD03932. Next base: position 10,338 of record NZ_JAOCAT010000029.1, on the reverse strand, counting down.
CGACTTCGACGAATAGTTCCATGCCTTGCAAGCGTTTCATGGCGGAATTTTGTCATATTCAACGGTGAAGCCATTGTCCCATAAATGGAATGATGTTTTCTCAACATGCCTCTTTGTTTCTGGGGCGGGATAACGCAGAATGCGAGTTCTGCAATGCAGCAATGCGACAAAGCCCAGCCTGCGTGTTCGAGGCAAATCCACCCAATCGATGCGCACGGAACGCTCATTACGCGATCCGGGGCGGGCTTTTTTTTTGTTGAAATCGGGAATGCAATCTATGGATAAGAAAAGCGCTATGTGGCGCAGCGCGGCAGTCGTCACGCTGACGGCATCGGCCCTCATGCTGGCCGCTTGCGGCAAGAAGCAAGACGCTCCCCAGGCGGGCAAGCCCCAGGTAACGGTAGTGACGCTTGCCACGCAGCCCGTTTCGCTGACGACTGAACTGCCTGGCCGCACCTCGCCGTTCCGCGTGGCCGAAGTGCGTCCCCAGGTCAATGGCATCGTCCAGAAGCGCCTCTTTACCGAAGGCGGCGAGGTCAAGGCGGGCCAGCAGCTCTACCAGATCGATCCCGCGCTCTACCAGGCCAGCCTGGACAGCCAGAAGGCCGCCCTGGCGCGCGCCCAGGCGCAGCAAAAGACGGCCGCGCTGCTGGCCGAGCGCTACAAGCCGCTGGTCGCCACCCGCGCGGTCAGCCAGCAGACCTATGACAACGCCGTCGCCTCGCGCGATCAGGCCGCCGCCGACGTGCTGTCGGCCAAGGCGGCGCTGGACACGGCGCGCATCAACCTGGTCTACACCAAGGTGCTGTCGCCCATCGACGGCATCATCGGCCGTTCGGCGGTGACCGAAGGCGCGCTGGTCACGGCCAACCAGACCACCGCCCTGGCCGCGGTGCAGCAGATCGATCCCATCTACGTCGACGTGACCCAATCCAGCGTCCAGCTGCTGCGCCTGCAGAACGCGCTGGCCAGCGGCCTGCTGAAGAAGGCCGACGGCGAGCAGGCCGCGCTGGTGACGCTGACCCTGGAAGACGGCTCGCAGTACGCCCAGCCGGGCAAGCTGCAGTTCTCCGAAGTCACGGTGGACCAGGGCACGGGCTCGGTCACCTTGCGCGCAGTGTTCCCCAATCCGGAACGCCGCCTGTTGCCGGGCATGTTCGTGCGCGCCCGCCTGGCCGACGGCGTGGCCGCCGACGGCCTGCTGGTGCCGCAGCGCGGCGTGACGCGCAACCAGCGCGGCGTCCCGACGGCGCTGGTGGTCAACGCCAAGAACCAGGTAGAACTGCGTGAACTGAAGACCGACCGCGCCATCGGCGACAAGTGGCTGGTCACCGACGGCCTGGCCGCTGGCGACAAGGTCATCGTGGAAGGTCTGCAGATGGTGCGTCCGGGGGCTGAAGTCGTCGCCACCGAAGCCAGTGCCGCGCAGCCGGCGCAGCAGCCGCAAGCAGCCGCCGCGGCGGCCAAGCAGTAGTAGTCAGGAGCCTTGCATGGCAAAGTTTTTTATCGATAGACCGGTCTTCGCATGGGTGATCGCGATCGTGCTGATGATGGCCGGCGCGCTGTCCATCCTGAAGCTGCCGGTCTCCCAATACCCCAACATCGCGCCGCCGGCCATTGGCATTGCGGTGACCTACCCGGGCGCTTCCGCGCAGACCGTGCAGGACACCGTGGTGCAGGTGATCGAGCAGCAGATGAACGGCCTGGACGGCCTGCAGTACATCTCCTCGGAAAGCAACTCCGACGGCAGCATGTCCATCACCCTGACCTTCACGCAGGGCACCAACCCTGATACCGCGCAGGTCCAGGTGCAGAACAAGCTGTCGCTGGCGCAGCCGCTCTTGCCGCAGGAAGTGCAGCAGCAGGGCATTCGCGTCACCAAGGCCACCAAGAACTTCCTGATCGTGGCGGGCTTCGTGTCCACCGACGGCTCGATGACCAAGGACGACCTGGCCGACTATGTCGCCTCCTATGTCCAGGATCCCATCAGCCGCACGCAGGGCGTGGGCGACTTCCAGCTGTTCGGCTCGCAGTACGCGATGCGCATCTGGCTGGATCCCGCCAAGCTCGTCAACTACGGCCTGACCACGGTCGACGTGGTGGCGGCGATCAAGGAACAGAACGTGCAGGTGTCGTCCGGCCAGCTGGGCGGCCTGCCGTCCGTGCGCGGCCAGCAACTGAACGCCACCATCATCGGGCCGTCGCGCCTGGAGAAGGCGGAAGACTTCGGCCGCATCCTGCTCAAGGTCAACGCCGACGGCTCGCAAGTGCGCCTGGGCGACGTGTCCTCCATCGAACTGGGCGGGCAGACCTACGCCATCGACAGCTTCTACAACGGCAAGCCGGCCTCGGGCCTCGCGGTCAAGCTGGCGCCGGGCGCCAACGCGCTGGATACGGCCCAGGCGGTGCGCGACACCATCAACAACCTGAAGCCTTACTTCCCGCCGGGCATGGACGTCGTCTATCCGTACGACACCACGCCGTTCGTCAGCCTCTCGATCCACGAGGTGTTCAAGACGCTGATCGAGGCCATCATCCTGGTCTTCCTGGTGATGTACCTGTTCCTGCAGAACTTCCGCGCCACCATCATTCCCACCCTGGCGGTGCCGGTGGTGCTGTTGGGCACGTTCGGCGTGCTGGCGGCGTTCGGTTATTCCATCAATACCCTGACCATGTTCGGCATGGTGCTGGCCATCGGCCTGCTGGTGGACGACGCCATCGTGGTGGTGGAAAACGTCGAGCGCGTGATGGCCGAAGAGGGCTTGTCGCCCAAGCAGGCCACCCGGAAGTCCATGTCGCAGATCACCGGCGCCCTGATCGGCATCGCCATGGTGCTGGCGGCCGTGTTCATTCCCATGGCCTTCTTCGGCGGTTCCACGGGCGTGATCTACCGCCAGTTCTCCATCACCATCGTGTCCTCCATGGTGCTGTCGGTGATCGTGGCCATCGTGTTCACGCCGGCCTTGTGCGCGACCTTGCTCAAGCCCATCCCCAAGGGCCATCATGGTTCCAAGAAGGGTTTCTTCGGCTGGTTCAACCGCGCGTTCGACCGCAGCAGCCACGGCTATGCCAATACCGTCGCTCGCGGCCTGAACCGCACCAAACGCCTGATGGTGGTGTACCTGGCGCTGGTTATCGCCATGGGCTGGATGTTCACCCGCATCCCGACCGCGTTCCTGCCGGACGAGGACCAGGGCATTCTGTTCGCCCAGATCCAGACGCCTGCCGGCGCGACGGCGGAAAGCACCAAGGCCGTCATCGACGACGCCACCAAGTATCTGCTGACCGAGGAAAAGGACGCAGTCACCTCGGTGTTCGCCGTCAACGGCTTCAACTTCGGCGGCCGCGGCCAGAACGCGTCCATCCTGTTCATCAAGCTGCGCGACTGGGAAGAACGCGGCGACGCGCGTCTGAAGGCCGGCGCCGTGGCGGGACGGGCCAACGCGCACTTCCGCAAGACGGAGCGCCGTGCGCAATTGTTCGTGGTGCCGCCGCCGTCCGTGATGGAACTGGGCAACGTCACTGGCTTCGACTTCCAGTTGATGGACCGCGCGGGCGTGGGCCATGAGCGGCTGCTTGCCGCGCGCAACCAGCTGCTGGGCGAAGCCGCCAAGAGTCCGGTCCTGCAGGGCGTGCGCCCCAACGGCATCGAAGACGCGCCGCAGTATCAGCTGGACATCGACCGCGAGAAGGCGCGCGCCCTGGGCGTGGCCGTCTCGGACATCAACAGCACGCTGGCCACGGCCTGGGGTTCGTCGTACGTCAACGACTTCATCGACCGCGGCCGCGTGAAGAAGGTGTTCGCGCAGGGCGAGGCGTCGTCGCGCATGCTGCCGGAAGACCTGAACAAATGGTACGTGCGCAACAAAGAGGGCGACATGGTGCCGTTCTCGGCCTTCGCCAAGGCCACCTGGAGCTACGGCCCGCAAAAGCTGAACCGCTATAACGGCGTGCCGTCGTACAACATCCAGGGCCAGGCGGCGCCGGGCTACAGCTCGGGCGCGGCCATGGAGGAAATGGAACGCCTGGCGAGCAAGTTGCCGGTGGGCGTGGGCTTTGAATGGACCGGGCTGTCGTTCGAAGAACGCCTGTCCGGCGCCCAGGCGCCCGCGCTCTACGCGATTTCGCTGATCGTGGTGTTCCTGTGCCTGGCTGCGCTGTACGAAAGCTGGACCATCCCGTCGGCGGTGATGCTGGTGGTGCCGTTGGGCATCATCGGGGCCTTGCTCGCCACCATGATGCGGGGCTTGTCCAACGACGTGTACTTCCAGGTGGGCCTGCTCACAACCATCGGTCTCGCGGCCAAGAACGCCATCCTGATCGTGGAGTTCGCCAAGGAGCACTACGAGCATGGCGCCAGCCTGACGGAATCGGCCATCCACGCCGCGCGGCAGCGCCTGCGTCCCATCCTGATGACGTCGCTGGCGTTCATCCTGGGCGTGACGCCGCTGGCGATCTCGTCGGGGGCGGGTTCGGGCAGCCAGAACGCCATCGGCACGGGCGTGATCGGCGGCATGCTGACCGGCACCTTCCTGGCCATCTTCTTTGTTCCGGCCTTCTTCGTGATCATGCTGCGCGTCTTCAAGGTCAAGCGCATGAGCGAAAACGTCGACGAGCACGACACCAGCGCCAACGGCACGCAGGGCGTCTCGACGGAGGGCCAACCGCAATGACATTTCCGATGAGAACCTTGCTGTCTGTTTCCCTGGCGGCGGCCCTGGCGGGCTGCTCGCTGGCCCCCACCTACGAACGGCCGGACGCGCCGATTGATGCGGCCTATCCCACGGGGCCGTCCTACCAGGCGGCCCAGCCCGCCGACGCGGGCGGCCTGATGACGGCCGATATCGGCTGGCGCGATTTCTTCGGCTCGGATCCGCTGCTGCAACAGCTGATCGAACAGTCCTTGGCGAACAACCGCGACCTGCGCGTGGCGGCCCTGAACGTCGAGGCGGCGCGCGCCCAGTACCGCATCCAGCGCGCCGACCTGATGCCCAGCATCGGCATCGCCGGCCAGGAATCGGCCCAGCGCTCGCCGGCCGACTTGTCGGCCAGCGGCCGCGCCACCACCAGCCACAGCTACCAGGTCGGCGCCGCCATGTCGGCCTGGGAGCTGGACCTGTTCGGCCGCATCCGCAGCCTGAGCGACAAGGCGCTGGAATCCTATCTGGCGCTGGATGAAACCCGCACTGCGACCCAGCTGACGCTGATCGCCGAAGTGGCCAATGCCTACCTGACCCTGCGCGCCGACCAGGAACTCGTCGGCCTGACGTGCGACACGCTCAAGAGCCAGCAGGATTCCTTCAAGCTCACGCAGCAGAGCTACGACCAGGGCCTGTCCACGGCGCTGGACCTGAGCCAGGCGGAAGTGTCGCTGCGTACCGCCGAGCGCAACCTGTCGCAATACACGCGCCAGGCCGCGCAGGACCGCAATGCGCTGGTCCTGCTGGTGGGCCAGCCGCTGTCGCCCGAGCTGACGGCGGCGCTGGACAACGCCGTCCAGCTCGACGATGGCATGCTGCCGACCACCTTGCCCGCCGGCCTTCCGTCGGACCTGCTGGCCCGCCGCCCGGACATCCGCGCGGCCGAACACCAGTTGAAGGGCGCCAACGCCAATATCGGCGCGGCGCGCGCCGCCTTCTTCCCGACCATCAGCCTGACGGGCTCGGCCGGCACCGCCAGCGCCAGCCTGGGCGGGCTGTTCGAAGGCGGCTCGGGCGCCTGGAGCTTCGTGCCCCAGATCACCGTGCCGATCTTCGCGGGCGGCTCGCTGCTTGCCGGCCTGGATCTGGCCAAGGTGCAGAAGAACATCCAGGTCGCGCAGTACGAGAAGTCGATCCAGACGGGGTTCCGCGAAGTGGCGGACGCCCTGGCCGGACGCGGCACCCTGGACGAGCAAATCCAGGCGCAGCGGCTCCTGGTAGCCGCCAACCAGCGCGCCTACGACGCGTCGGACCAGCGTTTCCGCCAGGGTATCGACGACTACCTGAGCGTGCTGGATTCGCAGCGTTCTCTGTACACCGCGCAGCAGGCGCTGGTGGATACGCGCCGGGCCAGGCTGTCCAATCTCGTCACCCTGTACAAGGTGCTGGGCGGCGGCTGGACCGAACGCACGGCGACCGCGCAGGCCCAGCAGCAGTAAGGGCAGGCGAAAAAAAACGGGCCGATCTTTCGATCGGCCCGTTTTCATTTCAGGTCCAGCAGAACGTCAGGCGCGTTTCTTGGCGATCAGGCCAACCACGAACAGCACGACGATCGCGCCGACGACCGATCCGATCCACCCGGCGGGTTCGCCCGGCGCGTACCAGCCCAGCGATTGGCCCAGGAAGCCGGCGACGACCGAACCGACGATACCCAGGATGGTGGTCATGATGATCCCCATGTTCTGGTCTCCGGGCATGATGGCGCGGGCGATCAAGCCCACGACGAACCCGACGATGATCATGATGATTATGCTCATGCGCGTACTCCTTGCTGGAAGTAAAAGGGGGCAGTGTGGCTAGATGATACTCACGCCCCGCGCACAGCGGCTGTAACAACTGGTGTATGGGGCGCGCGGGCAACATCGCGCCCTGCTGGCGCTCAGGAAGTCAGGTCGATCAACTGGCGCACGTCCTTGGTCATGGCCTCGATGCTGTCGGTATCCGAAGCCAGCAAGCGCGCCTTGCCGTCCTTGTCGAATATATACACGCCGCGGCTGTGCGTGACTTCGTACATATCGGCGTCGTCCCCGGGGCGCGGTTTCTCGATCTGGTAGGCCACGCGGTAGCGGCGCGCCAGGTCGGCGATCTGCTTTTCATCGCCGGTCACGCCGATGGCGTTGTTGTTGAAGGCGTTGACGTAGGCCTGCAGGATGTCCGGCGTGTCGCGGTGCGGGTCCACGCTGACGAACAGGATGCGCACGTCGCGGGCCTTGTCGCCCAGGTTCTGCAGCACGGCCGTCAACTGCGCCATGGTGGTGGGGCAGACGTCCGGGCAACTGGCGTAGCCGAAGAACAGCAGCACGGTCTTGCCCTTCAAATCGTCGCTGCTGACCAACTTGCCGCCTGCGCCAGGCAGGGAGAACTTCAGGTCGGGCAGGTGCCCCTTCACGTTGTACAGGGTCCAATCGACGTTCCTGTCGCCGCAGGCAGCGAGAAACACGCACAGGGTCAGCAGCAGGCTGCGCAGGGCGCGGCCGGAAATGAGGTGTCGCATGAGTCCAAGGGCCGGTAGGGGGTAAACCTTTTGATTCTACCCGCAAGCCGCGGGCAGGGCGCAGCGGGCAAGGGGCGCCGACTTGGGGGCGGCTTGTCCTGGCGCAAGCCGCGGGGCCGCCCCGTCCACTTGTAAAGCTTTGTCTAGTTATTGTTTGGAAGTGGCGAATTCTCCAGACCGGGTGCCATGGCTGCCGCTACATTCAGGGCCGTGTCAGATTTCAAGAGCTAGAGGCGCCACATATGGACATGCCGGTCAGGAATTCCTTGGGCTATCCCTACTATCCGTACTACCCCGTCGTGCTCGACATCCTGCGCAGCCGCCTGGCGGATTCGGTGCTGGACGCGCCTTGCGGATTGGGCTGGCTGGGCGACATGCTGCCCGCCGCCAGCGGCCGGCAGGTCGATATCGATGGCGTGGGTCTGTGGGAGTTTCCGCCGGCGGACGGCGGCTACCGCCAGGTGGCGGAGCACGACCTGGAAACGCCATTGACGGTTTCCGCTGCCTACGATGCCGTGGTCTGCTGCGAGGCGATCCATTTGCTGACCAACCCCGGCGTGCTGATGCAGAGCTTTTATCGCGCGCTGCGGCCGGGCGGCACGCTGATCGTCACCACGCCCAACACCTGGTACTTCCGTTCGCGCCTGCAGTTCCTGCTGCGCGGCTTTCATTCGGGGTTCCGGCCCATGGTCGGACGGCAGCGTGGCGAGGATTACGTCACGTACTTTCCGTGGAGCTTTCCGCAGCTGCATCTGCTGTTCAAGCACTACGGTTACACCGACATCACCTTGCACGACGTGGACGAGAACAAGCCCAAGCGCATGGCGGAGCATGTGCTGGCCGTGCCGTCGCGGCTCTACTACGGCCGCAGGCTCAAGCAGGCGCAGGATGAGGAAAGCCGTCGCTACTGGAAGCAGGCCGGTTCCGACCAGTCCGTGCACGGGCGCTGGCTGGTGATGTCGGCGCGCCGGCCGGTGGACGATTCCGCCGCGGCATAGAAAACGGCCCGCCAGGGCGGGCCGTCGGATTGCGCGCGGAGGCGCGGACGCTCAGGCAGGCGTCATGCCGCTATGGCGCAGCAGGGCGTCGATGCGCGGCGCGCGCCCGCGGAAGGCGGCGAAGGACTCTGCCGCCGGGCGCGATCCGCCCACGGCCAGCACCTCGCGGCGGAAGCGTGCGCCCGTTTCGGGATCCAGCGTGCCCAGCGCGTTGCCGGCCTGACGGGCCGCCGCCTCTTCGAAGGCTTCGTAGGCGTCGGCCGACAGCACCTCCGCCCACTTGTAGCTGTAATAGCCCGCGCCGTAGCCGCCCGCGAACAGGTGCGAGAAGGCGTGCGGCAGGCGGTGCCAGGCGGGCGGGAACAGCACGGCCACTTCCTGGCGCACTTCCTGCAGCAGGGCCAGCACTTCGGCAATCGACGCGCCCTGGGCGCGGTCATGCATCAGCATGTCGAACAGCGCGAACTCGATCTGGCGCACGGTCTGCATGCCGCTCTGGTAATTGCGGGCGGCGACCAGGCGGTCATACAGCGCGCGCGGCAGGGGCTCGCCCGTGTCGACGTGGGCGGACAGCTTCTGCACCACCGCCCATTCCCAGCAGAAGTTCTCCATGAACTGCGAGGGCAGTTCGATCGCGTCCCATTCGACGCTGGCGAAGGCCGCGGCGCCGGGTTCGTCCACTTCGGACAGCAGGGCGTGCAGCGCATGGCCGGTTTCATGGAACAGCGTGATGACGTCGTCATGCGTCAGGACGGCCGGCTTGTCGCCGTTGGGGCGCGAGAAATTGCAGGTCAGGTAGGCGATGGGCGTCTGCACCTTGCCAGCCACGACGCGGCGCGTGCGTTCGCTGTCGACCCAGGCGCCGCTCTGCTTGCCGGCGCGGGCGTACAGGTCCAGGTACAGATAACCAATGAGTTCGCCCTTGGGGCTTTCCACGCGCACGCCGCGCACGTCGCCATGCCAGGACGAGACGGGCGTTTCCGCCAGGCGCACGTCGAACAGGGTCTCGATGACCTCGAACAGGCCGGACAGCACGCGCGGTTCGGTGAAATACTGCTTCACCTCGTCTTCGGAATAGGCATAGCGCGATTCGCGCAGGCGCTCGGAAGCGTAGGCCACGTCCCAGGGCTGCAGGTCGTCCAGGCCCAGCTCGCCGGTGGCGTAGGCTTTCAGCTCCGCCAGGTCGCGCTGGGCGTAGGGCTTGGCGCGCGCGGCCAGGTCGCGCAGGAATACGGTGACTTCCTGCGCGTCGCGCGCCATGCGCGTTTGCAGGCGCAGCGCGGCGAAGGTGCCCAGGCCGAGCAGGCCGGCTTCTTCGGCGCGCAGGGACAGCAGCTCTTCGATGAGCGGCGAATTGTCGAACTTGCCATCGCCGTGTTCCGACGCCACGGTGCCGTAGCCGCGGTACAGCGCTTCGCGCAGCGTACGGTCCTGGGCATACTGCATCACGGGCAGGTAGCACGGCATCTTCAGCGTCAGCTTCCAGCCCGGCTTGCCGTCTTCCTCGGCCGCGGCGCGGGCGGCGGCCCGCACGTCGGCCGGAATGCCTGCCAGGCGGGCCTCGTCCTCGACCAGCAGCGACCAGGCGTCGATCGAGTCCAGCACGTTTTCGGAGAATTTCTGCGAGGCCTGGGCCTCGCGGTCGGAAATGGCGGCGTAGCGTTCGCGGTCGGCGCCTTGCAGCTCCACGCCGCTCAGGCGGAAGTCGCGCAGGGCCATTTCCACGATGCGGCGGCGCACCGGCGTCCAGGACGCGAAATCGGGGGCGGCGGCCAGGCGCTGGTACTGCTTGTACAGGCCTTCGTGCAGGCCGACCCAGGTGGAGAATTCGGTCACCAGGGGCAGGGCGGCGTTATACGCTTCGCGCAGCTCCGGGGTGTTGACCACGGCATTCAGATGGCCGGCGACCGACCAGGCGCGCCACAGGCGTTCCGAGGCGGTATCCAGCGGCTCAACCACGGCTTCCCAGGTGGGCGCCAGCGCGGGGTCGGCGGCGCGGTCCACGGCCAGGCGGGCGATGCCCAGCAGTTCCTCGACTGCCGGTACGATGTGTCCGGGTTTGACGGCCGCATAGTCGACGAGGTCGGAAACAGGGGCGAGCAGGGGATTCTGGGACATGGCGGTAGCGGCGGGAATAGGGACAAGA
>NZ_JAOCAT010000028.1:0-109288 GCF_029839485.1 Achromobacter sp. GD03932 | reverse complement strand
CGCTTGTCGATCACGCGGCGCGCCTTGCCGGTCAGCGTGCGTTCCACATGGCCCGCGTCCGACACCTGGATGCGCGCGCTCACGCCGATGTGCGTCTTCACGGCATGCTGCAGCTGCTTGCCCAGATTCGTACGGTCCGCATCCGACAGCGTCGAGAATTCGGCGCGCAGTTCGGTCAGGATTTCCAGCTCGTCCATATTGCCGGTGCGCGACAGCACCAGCTGGTAATGCGGCGCCAGCTGGGCGATCTTCAGGACCAGTTCCTCGACCTGGGTCGGGAACATGTTCACGCCGCGCACGATCAGCATGTCGTCGCTGCGGCCAGTGATCTTGCCGATGCGGCGCATGCTGCGCGCGGTGGGCGGCAGCAGGCGGGTCAGGTCGCGGGTGCGGTAGCGGATGATGGGCATCGCTTCCTTGGTCAGCGAAGTGAACACCAGTTCGCCCGGCTCGCCGTCGGCCACGGGCTCGCCCGTGTCCGGATTGATGATTTCCGCGTAGAAATGGTCTTCCCAGACCACCGGACCGTCCTTGGTCTCGACGCATTCGCTGGCCACGCCCGGCCCCATCACTTCGGACAGGCCGTAGATGTCGACGGCGTCGATGCCGGCTTCGGCCTCGATGTCGGCGCGCATCTGCCCGGTCCAGGGTTCGGCGCCGAAGATGCCGATGCGCAGCGAGCTTTGACGCGGATCAATCCCCTGGCGGCGCTGTTCCTCCAGAATATTGCAGAAGTAGGAGGGCGTGACCATGATGATGTCCGGACGGAAATCGTTGATCAGCTGCACCTGTTTTTCGGTCTGTCCGCCCGACATCGGAATGACCGTGCAGCCCAGGCGTTCGGCGCCGTAATGCGCACCCAGGCCGCCCGTGAACAGGCCGTAGCCGTAGGCCACGTGCACCGTGTCGCCAGGCTTGCCGCCCGCCGCGCGGATCGAGCGCGCCACCAGGTTGGCCCAGTTGTCCAGGTCGCCCTTGGTGTAGCCCACCACGGTCGGCTTGCCGGTGGTGCCGCTGGACGCGTGGATGCGCGAAATGCGCTCGCGCGGCACGGCGAACATGCCGAAGGGATAGTTCTCGCGCAGTTCCTTCTTCGTGGTGAAGGGGAACTTCGAGATATCGGACAGCTGCTTCAGGTCGTCAGGGTGTACGCCGGCTTCATCGAAAGCCTTCTTGTAGTGCGGCACGTTGTCGTAGGCGTGCTTGAGCGACCACTTCAGGCGCTCGAGCTGCAACGCGCGCAGCTCATCCTGGCTGGCATGCTCGATGGGGTCCAGCCCCGGCTTGCTCATGGTGTTGGACATGGTTATCTCTCTCCTGAAATTCTCTCTGCGCGGGGCCTGATCGCGGCGGGCATATGCCCTGCCCGCTCGCTGCCCGGCCCGCGGCCGTATAGCTTTGGTTGGCTGGCTGCCTCAAGCGTCCGCGGGAACGCCGACGATCTGGCCCTTGATGCGGTAGGAACGGCCGCGGAACAGCGCCACGTTGCGTCCGTCCTGGTTGGTGACGGTGACGTCATAGACGCCGGTGCGGCCGGCCAGCGAGCGCTCCTGCGCCACCGCGGTCAACAGATCGCCTTCGAAGCCCGGGGCCAGATAGTCGATGGTGCAGCCCGAAGCGACGGTGCTGACGTTGCGCGAATTGCACGAAAAGGCGAACGCGCTGTCCGCCAGGGCGAAGATGAATCCGCCGTGGCAGGTCTTGTGGCCGTTCAGCATGTCGGGACGCACGCGCATGGTCAGGCGCGCGTAGCCCGGCGCCATTTCCTCGACTTTCATGTCCAGGCCCTGCGACGCCGCGTCGCCCGCGTACATGACGGTGCCGACGGCTTGCGCCAGCTCCTGGGGATCGGCCGGCACTTCGACCTCGGGAACGTGTGCGTTCATTCTTATTGCCCCTTGAATTGCGGTTCGCGCTTGCCCAGGAAGGCGGCCACGCCTTCCGCATAGTCCGCGCTGCGGCCGAGTTCGCGCATCATGTCGCGCTCCAGGTCCAGCTGCGTGGACAGGTCATTGCCCAGGCTGGCCTGCATGGCCCGCTTGGTGAACGCCAGGCCCTTGGTCGGCGCCTTGGCGAAATGCTGCGCCCGGCGTTCCAGCGTCGCATCGAATTCCTCGTCCGCCACGCATTGCCAGATCAGGCCCCACTCTTCGGCCTGCTTGGCGCTGAGCTTGTCGCCCAGCATGGCCAGGCCCATGGCGCGGGCGCGGCCCACCAGGCGCGGCAGCACGAAGGTGCCGCCGGTATCGGGAATCAGCCCGAGGCGGCAGAACGACTGGATGAACGTGGCCGAAGCCTTGGCGATGACGATATCGCCGGCAAACGCCAGGTTGGCGCCCGCGCCGGCGGCCACGCCGTTCACGCCCACCACGACGGGCATGGGCAGGGCGTTCACGCGGCGCACCAGCGGCCCGTAGAACTTGTCGACGGTCTCGCCGAGGTCGGGCGGCGTGCCGTCGGCGGCGGGCTTGCGCTCGCTCAGGTCCTGGCCGGCGCAGAAGCCGCGGCCCGCGCCGGTCAGCACCAGCACGCGCGCGCCTTCGGTCTCCACGCGCGTCAACGCGTCGGCCACTTCGCCGTGCATGTTGGCGGTGAAGCTGTTCAGCTTGTCGGGACGGTTCAGCGTCAGGCGCGCGATGCCGCCCGACAGGTCGAATTGGATATCCTGGTAGCTCATGTCAGCGGCCCCGTTCAGACATGGCGGCGGGTTTGCACCACGCGGAAACGGTTGGACACGAAGGCCGAATCCGACAGCGCGGCGTTGGCGGCCGGGTTGGCGCCGGTGCCGTGGAAGTCGCTGAAGGCGGCGGTCTGGTTGACGAACACGCCGCCCGTCAGGTTCAGCGACAGCGACACGCCCGAGACTTCCGCCGCGTCCTGCACCTGGTCGGCGACGGCGTCGCTGGTGGTGTAGGCCGACAGCGACAGCGCGCCATGCTTGATCACGCTGTCGCGCGCCAGCTGGATGCTGTGGGTGGTGGAGTCGGTGGCGACCACGAAGGCGATCGGACCGAACCATTCCTGGCTGATGGCGGCGTTGCCGGCTTCCGTGCGCAGCAGGAGCGGCGTGCGGACGCGGGCGTTCTCGAACTGCGGGTGCGTCAGCGCCTTGCTGTCGGCCACCACCGGCAGGCCCAGCGCGCGGGCCTTCTCGATGCGCTCGACGATGCCTTCGTTCTGGATCGCGCCGGTCAATTCGACGGCCTTGGCCGCATCGGCGCCGACCTTCTCGACCGCGGCGCCCAGGGCGGCGGCGACCTCGTCGAAGCTGACGCGGCCTTCCGGCGTCTGGATGCCGTCGCGCGGCACGTAGATGTTCTGCGGCGCGGTGCACATCTGGCCCGAATACAGGGCCAGCGAGAACGCCAGGTTGCGGGCCACGCCCTTCAGGTCGTCGGTGGAGTCGATGATGACCTGGTTGACGCCGGCCTTCTCGGTGTAGACCAGCGCCTGGCGGGCGTTGTTCTCCAGCCAGTCGCCATTGGCGGTGCTGCCGGTGAAGTCGACGATCTTGACGGCCGGGTCCAGCGCCAGCTTCTGCGCGGTGTCATCGCCGGCCGCATGCGCGGCCAGCAGGACGACGTCCGGATCGAAGCCCGCTTCCTGCAGCACTTCGCGCGCCACCTTCACGGTGATGGCCAGGGGCAGGATGGCGCCGGGGTGCGGCTTGACGATGACGGTGTTGCCGGTGGCCAGGCTGGCGAACAGGCCGGGGTAGCCGTTCCAGGTCGGGAAGGTGGAGCAGCCGATCACCAGCGCGACGCCGCGCGGCACCACGGTGAACTGCTTTTCCATGCGGATCGGGTCATTCTTGCCTTGCGGCTTTTCCCAGACGGCGACGCCGGGGATGCGCGACATTTCCTGCCAGGCGTAGGTCACGGCTTCGAAGCCGCGGTCCTGCGCGTGCGGGCCGCCGGCCTGGAAGGCCATCATGAAGCCCTGGCCGGTGGTGTGCTGGACCGCGTAAGCGATCTCGAAGCTGCGCTTGTTCAGGCGGGCCAGGATTTCCAGCGACACGCCCACCCAGGCGCGCGGGCCGGCGCGGCGCCAGTCTTCCAGCGCGCGCTTGGAAGCGGCGATCAGCTTGTCGGCGGGGACGTGCGGATAGGTGATGCCCAGGTCGAAGCCGAACGGCGATTTTTCGCCGCCCACGGTACCGTCGGCGTCGTGCAGGTTCAGCGGGAAAGGCTTGCCTTGCAGCGCCTCAAAGGCCGCGCGGCCCTCGTCGTTGGCGGTTTCGCCATAGTTGCGGGGGCTGGGCGACTCGGCAAAGGGGCTCCAGTAGCCGCGCAGGGAGGCGGCGGCCATGGCTTGTTCCAGCAGGGGCTGATGGCGTTCGAAGAATTGTTGGGACACTGCGTCTCTCCAAATGGATATGGTTTTATCTGCCTGGCGCGGGCCGGGTCAGGTTTCCTGATCGAAGTCGATGACCAGGCGGTCGCTGACCGGAAAGCTCTGGCAGCTCAGGATGAACCCGCGCGCCACTTCGTAGTCTTCCAGGGCGAAGTTGGCGTCCATGTCCACCTCGCCTTCGATGACCTTGCAGCGGCAGGTGGAACACACCCCGCCCTTGCACGAATACGGCAGTTCGATACCTTGCGCCAGCGCCGAATCCAGCACGCTGTCTTTATTCTTTTCAATCACGAACATACGGCTGTGGCCGTCCTGCACCACGGTCACCTCGCACTGGCCCTTGCCGGGCGCCTGGCGGGCGTCCTGGCCGGTGCGCAATGCGCGCGGCCCCTTGGGCGCGCCGAAGAGTTCGAACTTGATGTTCGACTTCGGAATGCCGCGGGCCTGCAGCCGCTCGACCACGCTTTCGGTCATGGTCTGCGGACCACAGACAAAAGCGTAATCGATATCCTCGGGACTCATCCAGGCCGACATCAGCTGGTCGACCTTGTCGCCGTCCAGGCGGCCGTTGAAGAGTTCGATGTCCTGGGTCTCGCGGCTCATGATGTAGACCAGCGAGAAGCGCTCCATGTAGAGGTTCTTCAGGTCTTCGATCTCTTCGCGGAACAGCACCGCGGACGAGGCGCGGTTGCCGAAGAACAGCGTGAACTTGCTGTTGGGCTCGGTCGACAGCGCGGTCTTGACCAGGGAGAACACCGGCGTGATGCCGCTGCCTACGGCAAACGCCACATAGTGGCGCTTGTTCTCGGGGGAAAAATCGACGGTGAAGTTGCCGGCCGGCGCCATGACTTCCAGGGTCTGGCCGGGCTGCAGCTCATGGTTGGCCCAACTGGAGAAGACGCCCTCGTCCACCTTCTTGATGGCCACGCGCAGCAGCTTGTCGTCGGGCGCGGAACAGATGGAATAGGAGCGGCGCTGTTCCTGGCCGTTGAGCTCGGTGCGCAACGTCAGGTACTGGCCCGGCTGGAAGGCGAACTCTTGCGCCAGCGTCTCGGGCAGGTCGAAGGTCACGACCACGGCGTCGCGCGTGTTGCGCGCCACCGAAGCCACCGTCAAGGAATGGAATTGGTTCTGGCTCATTGCGAAACCGCTCTCAGTGAGTCTTGAAATAATCGAAGGGTTCGCGGCAAGACACGCAGCGATACAGCGCCTTGCACGACGTGGACCCGAAGTTGCTGACCAGGCGCGTGTCTTTCGAGCCGCAGCGCGGGCAGGCGATGGCGGGGCCGGCCGCACGCCGGCTGATGCCCGAGATGTCGACGGCGCGTTCGGCGGGCGCGGCGATGCCATAGCCCTTGAGCGCCTCGCGTCCCTTCTCGCTCATCCAGTCGGTGGTCCAGGCTGGCGCCAGGCGGGTTTCCACGCGAACCTCGGCGATGCCGTGGCGGGCCAGCGTCTGCTGGATATCCTGCGTGATCTCGCGCATGGCCGGACAGCCGGAGTACGTGGGCGTGATGACCACGACACAGGCCTC
Source organism: Achromobacter sp. GD03932 (assembly GCF_029839485.1). Taxonomy (NCBI): domain Bacteria; kingdom Pseudomonadati; phylum Pseudomonadota; class Betaproteobacteria; order Burkholderiales; family Alcaligenaceae; genus Achromobacter; species Achromobacter sp. GD03932. The sequence goes on along the minus strand of NZ_JAOCAT010000028.1, from coordinate 103,401 downwards.
GCCGTCCCAGGACACGTCCCGCACCACGCCCAGATCCACCACGGACAACACGGGGATCTCCGGATCGGGGACCTCCAGCAGCCAGGCGTAGACCTGGTCGGCGGAAACGGGCGCCAGCGCGTTCACCAGGTGGCTCCCGGATAGGCGCGCGGCAGGAACTGCATTTCGGCAAGCACGTAGCCCAGTTCCTCGGTGTGCTTGCCCTGGCGTCCGCCGCGGTGCGCCAGATGGTTGGCGGCGGCTTCGTCGGGCACGGTCAGCGTGGCTTCTTCCAGCACTTCGCGCACGTGCGCCAGCCAGGGCTCGCGCAAGGCCGACAGCTCGCAGCCGATGCCGCGGGCGGCGACGTCCAGGTCCACGGCGTCGTCGGCGAACAGTTCGCCGGTGAAACGCCACGCGTCATCGATGGCCGCCTGCATCTTGGCATGGCTTTCCGCCGTGCCGTCGCCCAGGCGCACCACCATGTCCGAGGAACGGCGCACGTGGTAGGTCACTTCCTTGATGGCCTTGGCCGCGATGCCGGCGACGCGTTCGTCGCTCGACTTTTCCAGGCGCTGCAGCAGGAAGTAGTGCCAGACGTCGAACAGGAACTGGCGCGCCATGGTGTCGGCGTAGTTGCCGTTGGGGCGTTCGGCCAGCAGCACGTTGTGGAACTGGTGCGCGTCGCGCAGGTAGGCCAGCGCGTCTTCGTCGCGTCCGGCGCCTTCGACCTCGCCCGCCAGCGTCAGCCACATGCGGGCCTGGCCCAGCAGGTCGAGCGCGGTATTGGTCAATGCCAGGTCTTCTTCCAGGATCGGGCCGTGGCCGGTCCAGGCGCCCAGACGCTGCGACAGGATGAGCGAGGAATCGCCCAGGCGCAGCAGGTATTCAAACAGAGTCTTGTCCATGTCTCCCCCGCCGTCTTACATGTGCTTGATTTCTTCGGGCATCGGGAAGAACGTGGGATGCCGGTAGACCTTGCTGTTGGCCGGTTCGAACAGCGGGTCCTTGTCGCCGGGGCTGCTGGCCGAAATATCGGAGGCGCGCACCACCCAGATGCTCAGGCCTTCGTTGCGGCGCGTGTAGACGTCGCGGGCGTGGTTGATCGCCATTTCGGCGTCGGACGCGTGCAGGCTGCCGACGTGCTTGTGCGCCAGGCCGTGCTGGCTGCGGATGAACACTTCCCACAGGGGCCAGTCTTTGCTCATGATGGATGTCCTTGAATACCGGGCGCGCGCGGCGCGCCCTGATCTGCAATGGTTAAAAGAGTGAGTCCGGAAACCCAGCCACCGGAGCCGCAGCGCGGCCGCGCGGAGCCGGCTTTGCCGGTCCGCAGTGGCGCCCCCTTAAGGGGGAAGCGCGCAGCGCTTCGGGGGTGGGTTTCATCCTCTCACGCGGCTTTGCGCTCTGCCTGCTTATCGGCGTAGGCGACCAATGCGTCGCGCACCCAGGCGCCGTCCTCGTGCGCCTTGACGCGCGCGGCCAGGCGTTCGCGGTTGCAGGGGCCGTTGCCCTTGAGCACCGCGTAGAACTCGGACCAATCGATTTCGCCGAAATCGTAGTGGCCGCGCTCGGCGTTCCACTTCAGATCGGGATCCGGCACCGTCAGGCCCAGGTATTCGGCCTGCGGCACGGTCTGGTCCACCATTTTCTGGCGCAGTTCGTCGTTGGAGAAGAGCTTGATCTTCCAGGCCATGGACTGGGCGCTGTTGGGCGAGTCGGCATCCGAAGGACCGAACATCATCAGCGCCGGCCACCACCAGCGGTTCAGCGAGTCCTGCACCATCGCCTTCTGCTCGGGCGTGCCGTTCAGGCACATCTGCATCAGCAGGTCGTAGCCCTGGCGCTGGTGGAAGGACTCTTCCTTACAGACGCGCACCATGGCCCGCGCATAGGGGCCGTAGGAACAGCGGCACAGCGGGATCTGGTTGATGATGGCCGAGCCGTCGACCAGCCAGCCGATCATGCCGATGTCGGCCCAGCTGAGCGTGGGGTAATTGAAGATGCTGGAGTACTTGGCGCGGCCGGCGTGCAGATCGTCGATCAGGTCGTCGCGCGACACGCCCAGGGTTTCCGCGGCGCTGTACAGGTAGAGGCCATGGCCGGCTTCGTCCTGGACCTTGGCCAGCAGGATGGCCTTGCGCTTGAGCGAAGGCGCGCGGGTGATCCAGTTGCCTTCGGGCAGCATGCCCACGATTTCAGAGTGCGCGTGCTGGGAAATCTGGCGCACCAGCGTCTTGCGGTAGGCGTCCGGCATCCAGTCCTTGGCCTCGATGCGGACGCCGTCGTCGATCCGGCGTTGGAACGTCTGTTCCCGGCCTTCGAGCTGGTCCGCGGTCTTGACCTGCTTGACGCCGGTTTCGACGAGTTGAGCGTACATGTCTGTCTCCTTGAAGACGGTTTGCGAAAACGCAAAGCAAACGTTCCGCAGTGCCGTCATGTCATAGGCGGATTATTTAATACAAAAAATTCATTGTCAAACTCAAATCTGTATCACATTGGATTTATGTATCATATTGCGGATCCCGATATCGGCCGCCCCGGCCCCCTCTAATGGCAAACCCTCAGTCGCCCCTGGACCGCTTTCTGTCACGCCTGATCAAGAACGATCCGCCGCGCGCAAAATCGCTCTGCGTCAGCCTGCTCGGGGACGCATTGGCGCCGCACGGCGGCGCCATCTGGCTGGGCGACCTGATCGAGCTGCTGGCCCCGCTAGGCATCAATGAACGCCTGCTGCGCACCAGCGTGTTCCGCCTGGTGGCGCAGAACTGGCTGCAATCCGAACGCCACGGACGGCGCAGCCTCTACCTGATTTCCGAGCAGGGCCTGCGCCACACCGCGCATGCCTCCCAGCGCATCTATGTCGGCCCGCCCCAGGAATGGAACGGCGAGTGGACGCTGGTCGCCCTGCCGCGCACCGGCAACGGGCTGGCCGAACGCGCCGAGTTGCGCCGGGAGCTGGTCTGGGAGGGCTTCGGCATGATCGCGCCCGGGCTGTTTGCCCACCCGCACACCGAGGCGAGCGCCGCGCACGACATCCTGGAAAAGCTGGGCATCCCCGACCGCGCCCTGGTGCTGTCGGCGCGCGACCTGGCCGGCGCCGGCGGTCTGCCGATAGCCAGCCTGGCCTCGCAATGCTGGAACCTGGACGAGCTGGCCGAGCAGTACCGCCAGTTCGCCAAGAATTTCGGTCCGCTGGAAAAGCTGCTGGAAACCCCGCCCGCGCCTGCCGAGGCGTTCATCGTGCGCGTCATGCTGCTGCACAGTTGGCGCCGGATCGTGCTGCACGATCCGCAACTGCCGGGTCCCATGCTGCCCGACGACTGGCCCGGCCATGCCGCCCGCGAGATCTGCGGCCGCATCTACTGGCAGGTGTTCGACGCGTCGGAAGCGCATCTGGATGCGCTGGCCGGCCGCGACAACGAGCGCTACGCGCCGCTGGCAGCCGACATCGCCTCGCGCTTCGGCGGCAAGCCCGCGTAAGACGAATCCTTCGGGTCAGGCCGCCGGGGCGATGGTCACGCCCAGCGTGTCCACTGCCGACACGCCGCAGGCGTCGCGTCCCGGCCCCGGCAGTTCCAGCCCCCTCGCCCGGCCGATGAAAGACAGGGTCCAGCGCGCCCGGATCGGCCGCCCCAGGGCCTCGCCGCTATCGGCGTCGATGCCGCTGGGCACGTCCAGCGCCAGCACCGGCACGTTCCAGGCGTTGACCGTGTCCACCAGCGCCTGCCAGTCCGCGCCCAGCGGGCGATTCAAGCCGATGCCGAACAGGCCGTCGATGACCAGTTCCGGCACGAAGCCCGGCTGCAGCGCTGACCAGGTTTCACCGCCCGCGGCCTGCCAGCCGGCATAAGCGCGGGCGGCATCGGGCGGCAGGCGCTGCGCCCCCGATGGCAGCAGCACGCGCACGTCATGCCCCATGGCGCGCAGGCCGGCCGCGGCTTCCAGCGCATCGCCGCCATTGTTTCCAGGCCCCGCCAGCGCCAACACCACCGTCCCCGGCCGGATCCGCGCTGCCGCGTAACGGGCCGCGGCCGCCCCCGCCAGGGGCATCAAGCTTCGGCCGGCGGCCAGGGCCTGGCGTTCGGCGTCGCGGATGCTGACGACTGAGTATGAGAACGGCATGGCCTATTTATGCGTGAAATTAACGCATTGCGTGAAAATTTACCCGCAAATCAGGAGGAATTGCGCCACTGGCCCCGCGAATTCGCGGGATTTTCGCTTCCTGCCAGTTGGCACGCATCTTGCGTTGTAGTCATTGCCGGTACGAGCGAGACCGGACGACTCAACTGAAGAGACTACACCCATGCGTTCCATGAGCATCATCTGCCCGAACGGGCACTTAGGATTCGCCCCCTTGCGCACCGAGAGCTTCCAGCTCGGCGTCGCCGCCGGGCCGGACTGCATCGCCGCCGACTCGGGCAGCGACGACGTGGGTCCCGTGCCGCTGGGCTCCGATACCTCCACCAGCCCGCAAGCCTGGCAGCGCCACGACCTGGAACAGATGCTGCTGGCCGCGCGCAAGCTGGGTGTGCCCATGGTCATCGGCTCGGCCGGCGACACCGGCTCCAACAGCCGCGTCGACCTGTATGTGCGCCTGATCAAGGAAATCGCCGCCGAGCACAAGCTGGCGCCGTTCAAGATCGGCTACTTCTATTCCGAAGTCGACAAGGAGCGCGTGCGCCGTGCGCTGCGCGCGGGCCAGCAGGTGGCGGGCCTGGACGGCTACGCCGACCTGACCGAGGCCGAGCTGGATGCCAGCGACCGCATCGTGGCCGTGGCCGGCGTGCATCCCTACATCAAGCTGCTGGAAGCCGGCGCGGACGTGGTCATCGGCGGCCGCAGCTCGGACGCCGCCGTGTTCGCCGCCCCGGCCCTGCACCAGGGCTACGATGCCGACCGCGCCTATTACCTGGGCAAGGTACTGGAGTGCGCCTCGTTCTGCGCCGAGCCCTACGGCGGCAAGGAAACCGTGATGGGCGAGATCTCGGCCGAGGACGTGCGCGTCACCGCCATGCATCCCGACCAGCGCTGCACCATCGCGTCAGTCGCGGGCCACGCGATGTACGAGCGCTCCAATCCGTACGAAGAATTCTTCGCCGGCGGCCGGCTGGACATGGCCGAATGCCGCTACGAGCAGCTGAGCGAAAAAACCACCCGCATCACCGGCTCGCGCTTCGAGCCCGCCGCCCAGGTGCGCGTGAAGCTGGAAGGCTCCGGCAAGGTCGGCGAACGCTACATGGGGCTTTGCGGCATACGCGATCCCTACACCATCGCCAATGTGGACCGCGTCATCGCCTGGGCGCGCGACAAGGTGCGCGAACGCTTCGGCGACTCGGGCTATGAGCTGCACTACAAGGTCTACGGGCGCGACGGCGTCATGGGCGACCTGGAGCCGCTGCGCGACCAGCCCGCCCATGAGCTGTGCGTCATGGTCCAGGGCGTGGCGCCGACCGCCGAAATGGCCGAGGAGCTGACGCTCACGGGCCTGCGCCAGATGTTCTACGCCCGCCTGCCCGACGTGAAAGGCACGGCCGGCTCGGTATCGTTTCCGCTGGACGAAGTGGTGCGCACCAGCGCCGCCTACCGTTGGACCCTGAACCACACGCTGCCGGTCGAAGACGCCGGCGAACTCTTCCCGACCCACCTCACCGAGGCTGGCGCCTGAGCCGGCAAGACCATGAGCACCCAGAAACTCAGCACCCTGGCCAAGACCATCCGCAGCAAGAACGCGGGCGTGAACAAGATCACCTTCGACATCATCTTCCGCGAGCCGGCGACCTACGAGGCGGTCAAGCGCTCCGGCGCGCTGACGCGCGCCAGCATGGCCGCCCTGTACCGCATCGACGACAGCCGCATATCGGACTTCGTGCATTACGATCCCGGCCTGGCCATCAAATTCACGATCTACCGGCTGGCTCCCAGCGGGTCCGCGGGCGACGGCGACATCTTCGGCGCGCAGCAGTATGCGCCGCTGCTGGACGTCGCAGTTCCCATGCCGGACTGAACGCCGCGGGCGCCGCGTCCGGCGCCCGCTCCAACCTCCGCTCTCCTAGAGAATCGATCATGAAAGCGCTAATGCAAACAACGTTGTTCCTGGCGGCATCCCTGCTGGCCGGCGCGGCAGCGGCCCAGACGGAAGTGCCCAAGCAGGTCAAGATCGTAGTGCCGTTCACCGCCGGCGCCAGCAATGACGCGATCGCCCGCGCGATCGCGCCGCAACTCGCGGCCCGCCTCGGCAACACGGTGATCGTGGAAAACCGCGGCGGCGCGGCCGGCGCGATCGGTTCCGAGTACGTGGCCCGCTCGGCCAAGGACGGCTCGGTGCTGCTCCTGACCTCATCGACCTTCCTGACCACCGCCGCCACCCAGCCGCACCTGCCCTACGACCCGCTGAAGCAGTTCGCGCCGGTGGCGATGATAGGACAGGGTCCGCTGGTCATCGCCGCCTCGGCGCAGACGCCCTACACCTCCTTGAAGCAGCTGCTGGAAGCGGCGCGCAGCAAGCCGGGCGCCCTGAACTACGGCAGCGCCGGCGTCGGCTCGCTGGCGCACCTGGCCACCGTCATGCTGGACGACGCCGCGGGTACGGACATGACCCACGTCCCCTACAAGGGCGCGGCCAACGCCGCCTCCGACCTGGCCGGCGGGCTGATCCACGTCATGCTGTCCAACTACAGCACGCTGGCCCCCGTGGTGCAGGGCAAGAAGGTCAAGCTGCTGGCCACCACGGCGCAAGCGCCCTCCGCGGCGTTCCCCGACCTGCCGCCGGCCGCGCAGGCGCTGCCGGGGTATTCGGTGCAGATCTGGGTGGGCGTGTTCGCGCCAGCGGGCACGCCGCAGCCTTATATCGACAAGCTCAACGCCGCGCTCGTCGAGATTTCGGCGTCGCCCGAAATGAAGGCCTTGCTGGATCTGGACGGCACCGTGCCGTCGCGCATGGACAGCGCCGAATTCGGCACGCGCGTGCGCGAGGAACTGGCCCTGTGGCAAGGCATTGCGCGCAAGCACAACATCAGCGCGGAATAGCTTTTAACCGTCCAGCCCCAGCTTGAGCATCTGGTGGCGCAGGGCGTGCCGCGTGAGTCCCAGGGACTCGGCGGCGCGCCCCAGGTTGCCGTCCTGGGCCTGCAAGGCCGCGCGGATCAGGCCGCGCTGGAACTGCGCGGATAGTTCGGCATAGGTGCCGGCAGCGGCTGGCGAAGCCGCCGGCGCGGGCTTGCCGGCTTCGCGCAGGATGCGCTGCGGCAGGTGCCGCGCCAGCACCGTGTCGCCGTCTTCCAGGATACAGATCCGTTCCAGCAGATTGCCGAGTTCGCGCACATTGCCCGGCCAGGCGTAGGCCTTGAAAATGCGCCGCACCTCGGGATCGATGACGGTAAAACGGCTGCCGTGGGTGGCGTTGTAGCGTTCCAGAAAACGCTGCGCCAGCACGATGACGTCATCGCCGCGCTCGCGCAGCGGCGGCAGGTTGATCGACACCACCTGCAGGCGGTAATACAGGTCGTCGCGAAAGCGGCCGGCCTGCACTTCCCCCAGCAGGATCTTGTTGGTGGCGGCGATGAAACGCGCATCGACCGAAACCTCCTGGACCGCGCCGATGCGCCGGAAGCGCCGGCTGTCCAGCAAGGTCAGGATCTTGGCCTGCATGACCGGATCCAGCTCGCGGATCTCGTCCAGGAACACGCTGCCGCCGTTGGCGGCTTCGAGCAGCCCGGTCTTGCGCGCCACCGCCCCGGTGAACGCACCGCGCTCATGGCCAAACAATTCGGATTCGAGCAGGTTGCCCGGAATGGCGGCGCAGTTGATCTCGGTATAGCCCTTGGCCGCGCGCGCCGACTGCGCATGCAGGTTGCGGGCGACCAGCCCCTTGCCCGTGCCGGTTTCGCCGTAGATGAGAACGATGCTGGCCTTGCTGCGCGCGACCCGGCCGACCAGATCGCGCAGCGCCGCCATCGACGGGTGCTCCCCGATGAGCGGCTCGCAGGCGGACGGGACGGCAGGCATGGCGAAAGACCGCTTACACCTTCAGGAAGTGTTCGCGGTAGTACTTGAGTTCGTCGATCGATTCGTAGATGTCAGCCAGCGCTTCGTGGCGGCTCTTCTTCTCGAATCCCTTGTAGACGGCCGGCGCCCAGCGGCGCGCCAGTTCCTTCAGCGTGCTCACGTCCAGGTTGCGGTAATGGAAGAACTGCTCCAGGCGCGGCATGTAAGCAAACATGAAGCGGCGGTCCTGGCTGATGGTGTTGCCGCAAAGCGGCGACTTGCCTGCCGGCACGTGCTGCGCCAGAAACGCCAGCAGCGTATCCTCGGCCTGCGCCTCGGAAATCGTCGACGCCTTGACCTTGTCGATCAGGCCGCTCTTGCCGTGGGTGGATTTGTTCCAGCTGTCCATGGCGTCGAGCAGGCTGTCGGGCTGGTGCACCACCAGCACGGGGCCTTCGGCCACGACGGTCAGGTCGGGTTCCGTCACCACCACGGCGACTTCGATGATGCGTTCTTTCTCAGGGTCCAGACCGGTCATTTCCATGTCCAGCCAAACCAGGCGGTTTTCGTTCACAGCCATATAATTTGCCTATAAAACGTGCGATTTTCGCACATACCTACACTTGAGCACGCCACATCGCCCATGTTCACACTGCTGTTCGTTGCCTTCCTGCTGACCGATATCGCCGTGCGCCTGTGGCTGGCTACGCGCCAGATCCGCCACGTCGCGCGCAACCGCGACCAGGTGCCGTCTGAATTCTCCCACCGTATCGGCTTGGCCAGCCATCAGCGCGCGGCGGATTACACGGTGGCGCGGGTCAAGCTGGGCATGCTGGAACGCACCTACGACGCCATCCTGCTGGTGTGCCTGACGCTGATGGGCGGGCTGCAGCTCATCGACCTGATGGTGGCCCAGCTTACCAGCAACGACTTCCTGCGCCAGATGCTGCTGCTGGTCGCGGTGGCGCTGCTGCTGGGCCTGCTGGGCCTGCCTTTCACGCTGTGGCGGCAGTTCAAGCTGGAAGCGCGCTTCGGCTTCAACCGCATGACGCCCGGCCTGTTCATCGCCGACGCCGTCAAGGGCCTGCTGGTCGCGGCGGTGCTGGGCCTGCCGCTGGCGGCCGCGGTGCTATGGCTGATGGGCAGCGCGGGCGCCTACTGGTGGGTGTGGGCCTGGGCGCTATGGACCGCGTTCAACCTGGCGCTTCTGATTGTCTACCCGATGTTCATCGCTCCGCTCTTCAATAAATTCACGCCGCTATCCGATCCGGAACTGGCCGGCCGCATCCAGCGCCTGGCCCAGCGCTGCGGCTTCGCGCTCAACGGCCTGTTCGTGATGGACGGCTCGCGCCGCTCGGCCCACGGCAATGCCTATTTCACGGGCTTCGGCCGCTCGCGCCGCATCGTGTTCTTCGACACCCTGCTGGCGCGCCTGAACGGCGACGAGATCGAAGCCGTGCTGGCGCATGAACTCGGTCACTTCGCCAAGCGCCACATCATCAAGCGCATCGTCTTCAGCTTCGCCGCCGCGCTGGCGTTCTTCGCCATCCTGGGCTGGATCTCGCAACAGCCCTGGTTCTACGTGGGACTGGGCGTCATGCCGCAACTGGGCGGGCGCAACGACGCCATGGCGCTGCTGCTGTTCTTCCTGGTCATCCCCGTCTTCACTTTCATGCTCACGCCCGTGGCCAGCTGGTACTCGCGCCGCGACGAGTTCGAAGCGGACCGCTACGCGGCCGAACAGAGCTCGCCGGAACGCCTGGTGTCCGCGCTGGTCAAACTTTACGACGACAACGCCGCCACCTTGACTCCCGACCCCGTGCACTCCGCCTTCTACGACAGCCATCCCCCCGCCGCCGTGCGCATCCGCCACCTGACGGCGGCCGCTGCATGACCGCGCCGCCCAACGAAGGCCGCATCATCGCCGCCCACGGGCGCCACTACACGGTGGAGCTCGCCGACGGCACGCTGCGCAAGTGCTTCCCGCGCGGCAAGAAGGCAGGCGCCGCCGTGGGCGACCGCGTGCGCATCACGCCCCAGGGCAAGGACGAAGGCGCCATCGACGCCATCCTGCCGCGGCGCAATCTGCTGTACCGCTCGGACGAAATGCGTTCCAAGCAGTTCGCCTCCAACGTCGACCAGTTGCTGATCGTCGTCGCCGTGCAGCCCACGTTTTCGGATGACCTGACCGGGCGCGCCCTGGCCGGCGCCTGGAGCGCGGACATCGCGCCCATCATCATCCTCAACAAGACCGACCTGTCCGACGAACTGCCGGCGGCGCGCGCGCGGCTGGCGCCGATTGCCGCGCTGGGTGTGGACGTGATCGAACTCAGCGCGCTGGAGCCCGAGAAAGTGCATACGCTGCTGGCGCCGCGCCTGGCCGGGCACACCAGCCTGCTGCTGGGCCAGAGCGGCATGGGCAAGTCCACGCTGCTCAACGCCCTGGTGCCGGACGCCGCCGCCCCCACCCGCGAACACTCCACGGCGCTGGACATGGGCAAGCACACCACCACCAGCACGCGGCTTTATCACCTGCCCGCTCCCGGCGGCGACCTGATCGACTCCCCGGGCTTCCAGGCCTTCGGCCTGCAGCACCTGAGCCGCGAGGACATCATCCGCGGCTTCCCGGAGTTCACCAAACCCATCGAACAGTGCCGTTTCTACAACTGCACCCACCGCCAGGAGCCTGGCTGCGGCGTGGTCGCGGCCCTGCAGGCGGGCGCGATCGACCCGGCGCGCTATGCCTTGTACCAGCGCATCCTGGAAGAGAACCTGGCGGGGCAACAACGCTACTAGCGTCTTGCCCCCTCGGCACTTGCGCCGGTGCCCGACGCTGACGTCTCCGAACGGTCCCGCAATGAATACGGCCCCTGTATGGGGCCGTATTCATTGGCGGCGCGAACCAGAAACCCGACAAGGCCGGCGCGCAACAAGGATCAACGGGGCGTGAAGCCGTGGCGCAGCAGATGGTAGAGGTTGCGCAACATGCCGGCGGTCGCGCCCCAGATGAAATGCTTGCCGTAAGGCATGCCGTAGTACTGGCGCACCCGGCCGTCGTCCAGACGGGCTTCGTACAGCCTGTGATTGGCGGGGTCCATCAGGAAGGACAGCGGCACCTCGAACACTTCCGCCACCTCGAAGGCATCGGGGGCCAGGTCAAAGCCCGGACGCACCAGCGACACCACCGGAACGATGGAGAATCCCGTCGCCGTCAGATACGGCAGCATGCTGCCCAGCACTTCGACGTGGTTGGCGGGCAACCCGGTTTCTTCCTGCGCTTCACGCAAGGCCGCGGCCTCGGGCGTGGAATCGCTGGTTTCGATGCGCCCGCCCGGAAAGCTGATCTGGCCGGCATGGTCATGCAGGTGGGCGGCGCGCTGCGTCAGCATGATGTGGACGCCGTTGTCTCGCGTCACCAGCGGAATCAGCACCGCCGCCGGCACGGGCACGCCTTCGCGGCCCGGATAGCGCAGGTCGGTGTCGCGCGACAGCTCCAGCGTCCAGGTGGACGGCTGGCTGAGCGTGCCCCGCAACGAATCCGGGGTCAACAGGCTGGCGGGCACGGCCGGCAAGGACGCGTTGGCCACCACCCAGGGTTGCGTCGCCGGATCGAAGCCGGGACGCGCCAGCGGCCGCCGGGGCCGCGGAGAAGACGAGGAATCAGACATACGGCTCTGCAAAAGGCTCTGCAAAAAGAAAAAGGCACCCTCGCAGGTGCCTTTTTAACCCGGAAACCCGTGCCGAACGAAAACGCTGGATGGCGTGAGCGTCCGACACTGGTAGGGCCGTGTGCCGATAAGCGATCAAGCCGCCGAGGCTTGCTTGCTGACCAGCTTTTCCTTGATACGCGCCGACTTGCCCGAGCGGTTGCGCAGGTAGTACAGCTTGGCGCGGCGCACGTCGCCGCGGCGCTTGACTTCGATGCCGGCGATTTGCGGCGAGTACAGCTGGAACGTACGTTCCACGGCTTCACCCGACGAAATCTTGCGCACGGTGAACGCGGAGTTCAGGCCGCGGTTGCGCTTGGCGATCACGACGCCTTCGAAAGCCTGCACGCGCTTGCGGGTGCCTTCAACGACGTTCACGCTCACGATGACGGTGTCACCAGGAGCAAATTCAGGCTTGGCTTGACCGCCGGTCAGGCGGGCAATTTCTTCCTGTTCCAGGATAGCGATAAGGTTCATGAGAACTCCTAGATCATCATGTCTTTGCGGACTAAAACTTTTGCCGTTCGATGTTGTTCACGCGATTTCTGCAGGACTGCGCAGTACGCAGCCCACATCCGTCGCGTGTTGCACGGGCCATGGCGGTAAGGCCAGCCCCCGTTGCATGTGCCGCAAGCAGAGGATGAGATTTGGCAAACCAATGATTCTACACCAAAAATCGCTCCAGGCATCAGGTAACATGGCCCCGGTTCTCGCGGTTTGGAGTACCCTTCCGTCTTCTGTAACAAACACGTCATCTGACGCTGTTCCCTCATGTCGTATTCGTCCCTGATATTGGTCGTCCTGGCGGCAATGGCCCACGCCACGTGGAATCTGCTCGCCAAGCGCGCGGCCATGGTGGGCGCTCCCTTTGTCTTCGCCTATGGCCTGTGCGCTTCCGTGCTGTATGCGCCCTGGGTCATCTGGGTGCTGATGCATGACGGCATGACCTGGACCTGGCCCGTGGTCGGCGCCATCCTGACTTCCAGCCTGTTGCATCTGGGCTACAGCCTGTGCCTGCAGCGCGGCTATCAGGTAGCCGACCTGTCGGTCGTCTACCCCATCGCCCGAGGTACCGGCCCGCTGCTGTCCACCACCGGCGCCTTTTTGCTGCTGGGCGAACCCGCCACCAGCACCGGCATCATCGGCATGCTTTGCGTGGTGGGCGGCGTGCTGCTGATCGCGACCCAGGGCCGCCTGGCCATTTTCAAGCAGGCCCAGGCCTGGGTCGGCGTGCGCTGGGGCGTGGTGATCGGCCTGTTCATCGCGGCCTATACCGTCGTCGACGCCTATGGCGTGAAAGTGTTGTTGATCAGCCCGGTGCTGTTCGACTGGTTTACCTGCGTGACCCGCACGACCATGATGGCCCCCCACATGCTGCGCCGCCGCCCCCAGGCCTGGGAGGCCATGCGCGGGCACTGGCATCTGGCGTTGGCCGTGGGCCTGCTGTCGCCGTTGGGCTACATCCTGGTGCTGTATGCGCTGCGCAACGGCGCGCCGCTGAGCCTGGTCGCCCCTGCCCGGGAAATGTCGATGATGCTCGGCACCTTGGCCGGCATGTTCCTGCTGCGCGAAAAAGTCGGACCGGGCCGGCTGGCGGGTTGTATGGCCATCCTGGCGGGTGTCATTCTGCTCGGTTCAAGCTGACGGGCACCGCTCCTGGCCACTGCGGCTGGCGGGGCTGGCGCGTACCTACCGCTTACGCCCGGCCTGCCGGCTACCGCCGGGCATAGGGCCGCTCAGAATCCGGCGGCCGCGCCCAGCCACATCAGGCCGGGGATGATCGCGCCCCAGGCCAGCACCATCACCACATCGATCACCATGGCCTTCATGGTCACCTGCGCCGTTACGGGTTCCACCGTGGCGTTGCCCAGGCTGCGCTCGCGCGCGGCGGCAGGCGCGGCGGCAGGCGTGGCGGCAACCGCGGCCTCGACCGGTACGACCGGCGCTGCGGGCGCGGACATCGGCGCGGCGACTGCCGGACCAGCCAGCGCCCCGGCTTCGGCGGGCGCGGGCGGGAACGGCCAGCGAGCCGGGGCGGAACCGGGCCGCGTGCGGCGGCGCGGTTCGACATCGGCTGCGGATGTATTCCAGGGCAGCGCCATGCCGGCGACCCTGGCGCACCAGGCGCGGGCGCGGTTCGTGCCGCGGCGCAGCGGGTTCAGGGTGACGACGAGTTCATCCGACAAGACGGAAATATCAGCGGTGTTCATGGGAACTCCTAGGAAAGACGGTCCAGCGCCAGGGCATAGCCCCCCGGCAGGCATGCGCGGCGGCAGCCGGCGGTCAATCGAACAATGACAACTGGCCTGCGGCCATGGCTTGCAACTGGCGCGCTACGCGCCCGTGCGCGCCGCCGGCTGCGGGCGATACGGCGGGAAAAGGGACCCCTGAAGACGCTTGCGCGCCAGCCGGGGATAGGAAATCGGCAGCCTTCGCCGCGGCGGCGGCGGGAGGCAGGAAACGGTCGCAGTCCAGCGCCAGGCGATGGCGGTTCAAGCCCAGCTTGCGCGTGGCGATGGTGAAGCGCTGACGCAGCAGATCGGCCCAGACGCCGGTCCCGCGCATGCGCGACCCGAAATTGGGATCGTTGCGGCGGCCGTTGCGCAGGTCTTCGATACGATGCAGGACGCGCTGGGCGCGGTCCGGGAAATGGGCATTGAGCCAGTCCTCGAACAAGGTCTTGACCTCCCAGGGCAGGCGCAGGACGGTGTAGCTGGCATAGTGCGCGCCGGCCGCCTTGGACTCCTGGAGGATGTGCTCCATGGACTCGTCGTTGATGAACGGGATGATGGGCGCCACCAGCACGCCCACCGGCACGCCGGCGTCGGTCAGGCTGCGTACCGCTTCCAGCCGGCGCCACGGTGCGGCGGCGCGCGGTTCCAGCGTGCGGGCCATGCCGGCGTCCAGTGTGGTGATGCTCATGTACACCACCACCAGCTTCTGCTCGGCCAGGGCGGCCAGCAGGTCCAGGTCGCGGGCGACCAGCGCGTTCTTGGTGACGATGGTGAGCGGATGGCGGGTTTCCAGCATCAGTTCGAGCAGGCCGCGGGTAAGCCGCCATTCGCGTTCGATGGGCTGGTAGGCGTCGGTGGCGGAACCGATGTTGATGGGAGACGGCTTGTAGCCTGGCCGCGCGAGTTCGGCGCGCAGGGCCTCTACCGCATTGGCCTTGGCCACCAGCCGGGTTTCGAAGTCCAGCCCGGGCGACAGGCCCAGGTAGGAATGGGTGGGCCGGGCATAACAATAGACGCAGCCATGCTCGCAGCCGCGGTACGGATTTACCGCCACGTCGAAGGGGATGTCGGGCGAATCGTTGCGCGACAGCATCTTGCGCGCTTCTTCGGCGGTGACCGTGGTCTTGGGAGCGGCCGGCGCAATGCGCGCATCCGGCACGATGGGAATGACGCGGGCGGCTTGCTCGCCGGCGGCAGCTTCGGGGAAATTATCGGGGACGGAGTCTACGAAGTCGGCGGGCAGACCGGAGGAAGACCAGCCGTCGTCGACCTGCACGCGGTCATCGCGCTGAAAGCGATGCCGAACATTAGTAACCGCACCCCGACCGCGCAAGGCGGCGGGGGCGGCAGCCGGGGACCCAGAACCGGCGGGAAAAGAATGATCGGTGCGTGCCATGAAAACTACTGTACAAAAACACAGTGGTTTTGACAAGCACCAAAAGCCTTTTCGTAAGACAGCCCCACTTTACCGCAAGACGCCGGCGCCGTCCGGACAAATCGTTTTCACCAGGCGAGATCGCCCGGACACCCGCACCAATACTGGATCTAGCAGAAAAACAACAGGTTCTGCGGGGGCTGGAGGCCCGTTGTTTTCCGGCCTCTTGCGGATTAGCGCAACATACCTGCCGCAGCGGTCTGATGCGTGGCTTCGTCGATCAGAATGAATGCGCCGGTCGCGGGCACATCGGCATAGCGATCGACCGCCAGCGACTCGCGCGTGGTGAGCGTGACGCGTCCGATATCGTTCATGCGCAGCGTGCACTCGGTGTTCTCCACTTCCTGCAGTTCGTGGATGTCGCGATGCGACAGCACCGCGCGTATCTTCGCCGAGGTCAGGCGCGTGCCCGACTTCAGCAGATACTTGCGTGCGGGATTCAAGGCCTGCGCATCGAGCCAGCACAGCTCGGCTTCGAATTCGCGCGCGACCTGCGCCGGCGCCGACGCATGCACGATCACATCGCCGCGCGACACGTCCACGTCGCGGTCCAGCACCAGCGTGATCGAGTCGCCCGCCACTGCTTCATCCAGCGCGCGGTCGAAGGCGCGCACTTCGCTCACGACTGCCGTCACGCCCGAGGGTTGCACCGTGATCTCGTCGCCCGGCCGCAGCACGCCGCTTGCGACGCGGCCGGCATAGCCGCGGAAGTCATCCTTGCGGCTGCCGTCATGGCGTGCCACCCATTGCACCGGAAAGCGCAACGGCAAGGCGCGGCCATCGCTTGCCAGGTCCAGCGACTCCAGCAAGGCCAGCAAGGGCTGTCCGTCGTACCAGGGCGTTTGCGGCGACAGCGTGACGACGTTGTCGCCGTTGAGCGCCGACAGCGGCAGCGCGTCGAAGTGCTCGATGCCCAGCTTGCCCGCCAGGTCGGCGTAGGCGTCGCGGATGCGCTCGAACACCGTACGGTCCCAGTCCACCAGGTCCATCTTGTTGACCGCCACCACGATGTGACGGATGCCCAAGAGGCGCGCGATGGTGCTGTGGCGCTTGGTCTGCGGCAACAGCACGCCGTCGGCCGCGCGGGTGGCGTCGATCAGGATGACGGCCACGTCGGCGGTCGACGCGCCCGTGACCATGTTGCGCGTGTACTGCTCGTGGCCCGGCGCGTCGGCGATGATGAACTTGCGCGCGGGCGTCGAGAAATAGCGGTAGGCCACGTCGATGGTGATGCCCTGCTCGCGCTCGGCCTCCAGCCCGTCGGTCAGCAGCGAAAAGTCGATGCCGTCGCCCGCCACGCGCTTGTGCTTGGCGCGCGAGATCGCGTCCAGCTGGTCGGCGAACACGCCTTTGCTGTCGTACAGCAGGCGGCCGATCAGCGTCGATTTGCCGTCGTCCACCGAGCCTGCGGTAATCAGGCGCAGCACGCCCGTGTCGGCGCCGGAAAGAAAAGAATCGTTGAGTGCGTTCATGTGCGTTCCTGGTCGCCGGCGAATGCCGGCGTGTCATGCGATCAGAAATAGCCTTCTTTCTTGCGGCGCTCCATCGAGGCCTCGGAAGTCTGGTCGTCCATGCGCGTGGCGCCGCGCTCGGTAATGTCGGTCACCGCGGTTTCGGCAATGATGGCCCGGGTGTCGGCGGCATCCGACGCCACCGGGCAGGTGCAGGAGATGTCGCCCACCGTGCGAAACCGAACCTGCAGGCGTTCGACCTGTTCGCCATCCTGCGGCGGGGTCAGCCGCGTGACCGGCACCAGCAGGCCCTTGCGGCGCACGACCTCGCGCTGGTGGCTGTAGTAGATCGACGGCAGCGCCAGCTGCTCGCGCTGGATGTACTGCCAGACGTCCAGCTCGGTCCAATTCGAGATCGGGAACACGCGCATGTTCTCGCCGCGATGCACGCGGGTATTGAACAGGTTCCAGAGTTCCGGGCGCTGCGCCTTCGGATCCCATTGGCCGAACTCGTCGCGGAACGAGAAGATGCGTTCCTTGGCGCGGGCCTTTTCCTCGTCGCGGCGCGCGCCGCCGATGCAGGCGTCAAAGCCGAATTCCTCGATCGCCTCCAGCAGCGTCACCGCCTGGGCGGCATTGCGCGAGTCGGTCTCGCGGCGCAGCACCACGCTGCCGCGCGCGATGGAGTCCTCGACGCTGCGCACGATCAGGGTCTCGCCCAGCTCGGCCGCGCGCGCATCGCGGAAGGCGATCACTTCGTCGAAGTTGTGGCCGGTATCGATGTGCATCAGCGGGAACGGAAAACGCCCCGGCCGGAAGGCCTTCTCGGCCAGGCGCAACAGCACCACGGAGTCCTTGCCGCCCGAGAACAGCAGCACGGGCTTCTCGCTTTCGGCGGCCACCTCGCGCAGGATGAATATTGCTTCCGATTCCAGCCAATCCAGGTGGCTGCGTTGGATCACTGCAGACATATGCACTTCCCCTAAAACAGATTTCGAATTCGTGGGCCGCATCAATCGGCGCGCGCCGCGATGCTGATGACCCGGTTGCCCGCATGCAGGCCGCATTCCTTGGAATCCGACGACTCCCACCACCAGCGCCCTGCCCGCAGGTCTTCGCCGGGACGGATGGCTCGGGTACAGGGTTCGCAGCCGATGGACGGGTAGCCCTGGTCGTGCAACGGGTTGTATGGAATGCCCAGCGCGCGGATGGCGGACCAGACCTCGCCTTCGCTCCATTCGGCCAGCGGATTGAACTTGTAGAGGCCGAAAGCCTGGTCCTCTTCTTCCAGCGGCAGTTCGCCCCGGGTGGTGGATTGCGCCCGCCGCTGCCCTGTGATCCAGGCGCCGCGTCCGGCCAGCGCGCGCTTGAGCGGCTCGACCTTGCGGATCTGGCAACAGGCCTTGCGCAGTTCCACGCTTTCATAGAACGCGTAGGCGCCATGTTCGGCGACGTGCTGCTCGACCGCGGCCGCCACCGGCCGGTACACAGTGACCTCGCGGCCGTAGCGTTCGCGCACGGCGTCCAGCACGCCCAGCGTTTCGGCGTGCAGCCGGCCCGTGTCCAGCGTGAAGACTTCCAGGTCGAGGCCGGCGCCGTAGATGGCGTGCGTCAACAGCATGTCCTCGGCCGCCAGCGAGGACGCCAGCGCCGCGTCCGGGTAGCGCCGCTGCACATCGGCCAGGCGCTCGCCCAGATCGCGCCAGCGCGCGGCCAGGCCCGGTTCGAGTTCAGGCAAAAGATCGGTAGTGCTCATGATTGCGTCGCGAAAATGCGCGCCCGCCGCGGACGCGCCAACAGTATTTCGCCATCGCGCAGGCCCAGTTCCCGGTACACCGACTCGGGCACCTCGGCTTCGATGATGGCGTCGGAATCCTCGCTGGCCAGCTCCAGATAGGCGCTGGGACCCGCAAGAAAGGCGTGCGCCAGGCGCACGGGGATGCCGTCCGCGCCGGCGCGATAGCGCTCGACCTCGAACTCGTGCGGCCGCACGTAGGCGGTGGCGCGTTGCGCTTCGGCCTGCGCCAGCTCCGGCGCGGGCAAGGACAGGCCGGCGCCGTTCCAGATGCCGCGCGTGGCAAAGCCCTGCAACTGGTTGACGTCGCCCAGGAAGCCGTAGACGAAGGGCGTGGCCGGCTCTTCCCAGACCTCGCGCGGCGTGCCGACCTGCTCGATGCGGCCCGAGTTCATCAGCACCACGCGATCCGACACTTCCAGCGCTTCTTCCTGGTCATGGGTGACGAAGACGCTGGCCACGTTCAGCTCGTCATGCAGGCGGCGCAGCCAGCGCCGCAATTCCTTGCGCACCTTGGCGTCCAGCGCGCCGAAGGGCTCGTCCAGCAGCAGCACCCGCGGCTCCACGGCCAGCGCGCGCGCCAGGGCGATACGCTGGCGCTGGCCGCCGGAGAGTTGCGCGGGATAGCGGTCCGCCAGCCAGTCCAGCTGCACCAGTCCCAGCAGGTCATGCACCTTGCGCTGGATCACGTCCTCCGAAGGACGTTGCGAACGGTGCTTGACGCGCAGGCCGAAGGCCACGTTCTCGAACACCGTCATGTGCTTGAACAGTGCGTAGTGCTGGAACACGAAACCGACCTGGCGCTGGCGCACGTCCACCGCGGTAGCGTCTTCGCCCGCGAACAGCACGCTGCCGGAATCGGCGGACTCCAGCCCCGCGATGATGCGCAACAGCGTGGTCTTGCCGCAGCCCGACGGACCCAGCAGCGCGACCAGCTCGCCCGTCTCGATATGCAGCGAGACGTCGTTCAGCGCGCGGAACTGGCCGAAGCGCTTGGATAGATTGCGGACTTCGATGCTCATGCTTATCTCCTGTCAGGTCGCCGCGTCAGGCCAGCGCCGGCTTGATGGCGGCCGGCTGGCCGGGATACTCGACCGGCAGGTCGGCGGCCTGTTGAAAGCGCGCGTTGCGCCACTCGACGATGTTCTTGGCCACCAGCGTCACCAGCGCCAGCAGGGCCAGCAACGACGCCACGGCGAACGCCGCGGAATACTGGTATTCGTTGTAGAGAATCTCGACGTGCAGGGTCATGGTGTTGGTCAGGCCGCGGATCTGCCCGGACACCACCGACACCGCGCCGAACTCGCCCATGGCCCGCGCGTTGCACAGGATGGCGCCGTACAGCAGGCCCCACTTGATGTTCGGCAGCGTGACGCGCCAGAAGATCTGCCAGCCGTTGGCGCCCAGGGTCAACGCGGCTTGCTCTTCTTCGCTGCCTTGCGCCTGCATCAGCGGGATCAGCTCGCGCGCCACGAACGGAAAGGTCACGAAGAGCGAGGCCAGCACAATGCCCGGCACCGCGTAGACGATCTTGATGTCGTGCGCCTGCAGCCAGCCGCCGAACCAGCCCTGCGTGCCGAACAGCAGCACGAATACCAGGCCGGCCACCACCGGCGACACCGAGAACGGCAGGTCGATCAAGGTGATCAGGAACTGCTTGCCGCGGAACTGGAACTTGGTGATCGCCCAAGCCGCGGCGACGCCAAACACCAGGTTCACCGGCAGCGCAATGGCCGCCACCAGCAGCGTCAGGCGGATGGCGGACAGCGCGTCCGGCTCGACGATGGCGTCCAGGTACAACTGCCAGCCCTTCTTGAAGGCTTCGGCAAATACCGCCGCCAGCGGCACCAGCAGGAACAGCGCCAGGAATCCCAGCGCGATGAAGAGCAGCACGCCGCGCACCCAGCGCGGCTCGGTCAGATGGGCGGGACGGTCCGCGGCGCTCATGCGAGCCTCCCGAGGTTGCGGCGGGCCTGCCAGCCCTGCAGCAGATTGATGACGAGCAACAGCGCGAAGGACAGCACCAGCATCACCGTGGCGATGGCGGCGGCGCCCGCGTAGTCGAATTCCTCGAGCTTGGCGATGATCAGCAGCGGCGTGATCTCGGACACCATGGGCATATTGCCGGCGATGAACACCACCGAACCGTACTCGCCCACCGCGCGCGCAAACGCCAGCGCGAAGCCGGTCATCAAGGCCGGCATGATGATGGGCAGCAGCACCCGGCGTATGGTCTGCCAGCGGTTGGCGCCCAGGCTGGCCGCGGCCTCCTCGATTTCGCGCTCGACGTCTTCCAGCACCGGCTGCACCGTGCGCACCACGAACGGCACGCCGATGAAGATCAACGCGATCACGATGCCCAGCGGCGTGAACGCCACCTTCCAGCCGAACCAGTCGGCCAGCGGCCCGCCCAGCCAGCCCTTCTGCGAATACAGCGAGGTCAGCGCGATGCCCGCCACCGCCGTGGGCAGCGCGAACGGCAGATCCACCAGCGCATCCAGGATCTTCTTGCCCGGAAAGCGGTAGCGCACCAGCACCCAGGCCACCACCGTGCCGAACACCAGGTTCACCAGCGCCGCGATCAGCGACGCGCCAAAGGTCAGCTTGTACGAGGCCAGCACCCGCGGCGCGGTCACCGCGTCCCAGAAGCCTTGCCAGCCCAGGCTCGCGCTCTTGATCGGCAAGGCCGCCAGCGGAATGAGCACGAGCACGCTGAGGTACAGCACCGCGTAACCCATCGAGATGCCGAATCCGGGCAGCACGCCCGGGCTGTTGCGCCGAAAGGCAAAAGGCGCTTGCGCGCCGTTTGCCGCCGGGTTCGAGGCTGTCGTCATGGCCGTCGTCCGATCATCAAGTGCTTATTTCTTTTGCGGCAGATAGATCTGGTCGAAGGTGCCGCCGTCGCTGAAGTGATCCTTCTGCGCCTTGCGCCAGCCGCCGAAGATCTTGTCGTCGATGGTCACGAGCTTGACCTTGGGAAACTTGCTTTCGTACCTGGCGGCCACGGTCTTGTCGATGGGCCGGTAGTAGTTCTTGGCAATGATTTCCTGCGCGGCGGGCGTGTAGAGGAATTCTAGATATGCCTGCGCCGCCGCACGGGTGCCCTTCTTGTCCACGACCTTGTCGACCACGGCCACCGGCGGCTCGGCCAGGATGGACAGAGACGGCACCACGATGTCGAACTTGTCCGGACCCAGCTCTTCCTGCGCCAGGAAAGCCTCGTTTTCCCAGGCCAGCAGCACGTCACCCACGCCGCGCTCCACGAAGGTGGTGGTGGCGCCGCGCGCGCCGGTGTCCAGCACCGGCACGTGCTTGAGCAGGTCGCCCACGAAGGCGCGCGCCTTTTCCTCGCTGCCGCCGTTCTTCTCCAGCGCATAGGCCCAGGCAGCCAGGTAGTTCCAGCGCGCCCCGCCCGAGGTCTTGGGGTTGGGCGTGATGACCTGCACGCCGTCCTTGACCAGGTCGTCCCAGTCCTTGATCTGCTTGGGGTTGCCCTTGCGCACCAGGAACACGATGGTGGAGGTATACGGCGAGCTGTTCTGCGGCAGGCGAGCCTGCCAATCGGCCGGCAGCAGCCCGCGGTCGGCGACCGCGTCGATGTCATAGGCCAGCGCCAGCGTCACCACGTCGGCTTCCAGCCCGTCGATGACGGAGCGCGCCTGACGGCCCGAACCGCCGTGCGATTGGCGGATGGTCAGGTCGACGTTGGCCTTTTCCTTGTATTGCTTGATGAACGCATCGTCGATGGCGCGATACAGCTCGCGGGTCGGGTCATATGAGACATTCAGGAGCGTCTGCTTCTGCTGTGCCTGCGCCGGCGCAATCGCGGCAAACGACATCGTCACTGCGGCCAAGGCGGCCAACCAACCGGCTTTCCTGAAAGACATCCCATGCTCCCTGTGTTCGGCAATGTGGGAGCAAGTGTGCTGGCTGGGCGTTCTGAACGGAACGAATCATTATTTGGTTGCTCATCGCTCGCAGGCATATAGGACCAGCGTCCCAACAATGGAAATCTCCCTTGCCCCCAGGCGCGCCCAATGAAAAACCGCCGCCTCCCCAAGGGGCAGGCGGCGGTTGCGAAGAGGGTCCAGCCCCTTCGATTGCCGAATTTACTTATTCGGCTGAGGCGTAATGCGCAGATAGGGACGCACGGCCTTGTAGCCCTTCGGGAATTTCTGCTTGATCACGGCCTCGTCCTGCAAGGACGGAACAATGATCACGTCGTCGCCATCTTCCCAGTTCACCGGCGTGGCCACGCTGTGGCTGTCGGTCAGCTGCAGGGAGTCGATGACGCGCAGGATCTCGTTGAAGTTGCGGCCGGTGCTGGCCGGATACGTGATGGTCAGGCGCACCTTCTTGTTGGGGTCGATGATGAACACCGAGCGCACGGTCAGCGTGGCGTTGGCGTTCGGATGGATCATGTCGTAGAGCTCGGACACCTTGCGGTCCTTGTCGGCCAGGATCGGGAAGTTGACCTTGGTGGACTGCGTGTCGTTGATGTCCTCGATCCACTTGGTATGCGAATCGGTGCCGTCCACGGACAGCGCCAGCACCTTCACGTTGCGCTTGGCGAATTCGTCGGCCAGCTTGGCGGTGTAGCCCAGTTCGGTGGTGCAGACGGGCGTGAAATCGGCCGGGTGCGAGAAAAGTACACCCCAGCTGTTGCCCAGATACTCATGGAAGCGGATCGGCCCTGCCGAAGATTCCTGTTCGAAATCAGGGGCGGTGTCGCCCAGGCGTAGATGACTCATGGTGTCTCCTGTGTGCGGATGCAGGTGGGGGGGCTGGCCGCCCGTCGCTGCGGGCGGCGCAGGAAAAGCGTTTCATGGCGCAGGCCAGCGCCTGTGAAACGATTCTTCCATCAAACCTGTAGCTGGGGAAATACGCAAGTCATATAACCTTATGCAATATTCAAGCTGGCGCCGCAGGCGTCCGCCACCACCCCGGCCCGCACCGCGGCCGACAAGGCCAGCGCGCGCGGCAGGATGTGGGCGCCATAGAACAATCCGGTCGCCAGCTTGGCCCGGTAGAACGGATCGGTGGATCCGGCCGCCAGGTGGCGCCGGCAGGCCAGCACGGCGCGCGCCATCTGCCAGCCGCCGTGCACCACGCCGGCCAGCATCAGATAGGGCACGCTGCTGGCGTAGACCGCCCTGATGTTGGTCGGCGATTGCTCCAGGATGAAAGCCACGCCGGCCTCGTAGGCCTGGATGGCGCTGTCCAGGTTGTCGCGCAGCAGGCGCAGTCCCTCGCGATCGTCCGCCGACGCACGAGTGGCCTCGTTCTCCACCGCGCGCAGCGTCTCCCGCATCGCCGCGATCGCGGCATGGGCGGTGGCGCCGCCGTCGCGCTGGGTCTTGCGGCTGACCAGATCATTGGCCTGGATCGCGGTCGTGCCTTCGTAGATGGGCAGGATGCGCGCATCGCGGTAGTACTGCGCGGCCCCGGTTTCCTCGATGTAGCCCATGCCGCCGTGCACCTGCAGGCCCAGGGACGCGACCTCGACCGCGGTCTCGGTCGAGAACCCTTTGACGATGGGCACCATGTATTCGTAGAAAGCCCGGTTGCGCGAGCGCTGCTCGGGATCGGGATGATGCGTGCCCTTGTCGTGCGCGGCCGCGGTCACGTAGGACACGGCGCGCGCCGCCTCGGTCAGCGCCTTCATGGTCATCAGCATGCGCTGCACGTCCGGATGGCGCACGATGGCCACGGGGCCGGGCGACCCTTCCACGGCGCGGCCCTGCACGCGCTCGCGCGCATAGGCCAGGGCATGCTGGCAGGCGCGTTCGGACACGCCTATGCCCTGTTGCCCCACCGAATAGCGGGCGGCATTCATCATGATGAACATGTACTCCAGGCCGCGGTTCTGCTCGCCGACCAGATAGCCGATGGCGCCCTCGCCCACCTCGCCCTTGCCCGAGCCGTACATGAGCACGGCGGTGGGACTGCCATGGATGCCCAGCTTGTGCTCCAGCGATGCGCACCAGACGTCGTTGCGCCTGCCCAGTGTGCCGTCGGCCTGCACCAGGAACTTGGGCACGATGAAAAGCGAAATCCCCTTCACGCCGGCCGGCGCGTCCGGCGTACGCGCCAGCACCAGGTGGATGATGTTCTCGGCCAGGTCATGGTCGCCATAAGTGATGAAGATCTTCTGGCCCGTCAGCCGGTAGCTGCCGTCTTCCTGCTTCACCGCCCGCGTCGCGACTTGGGCCAGGTCCGAACCGGCCTGCGGTTCGGTCAGGTTCATCGTGCCGGTCCACTTGCCGCCGATCAGCTGCGGCACGTATTGCTTGCGCTGCGCGTCCGACCCGACCGTCAGCAAGGCCTCGATCACGCCGTCCGTCAGCATGGGGCACAAGGAAAACGCCAGGCTGGCCGCCTGGATGTTCTCGCCCGGTGCCGCCGCGACCAGCTTGGGCAGGCCCTGCCCGCCCCACTCCACCGGATGCTGCAAGCCCTGCCAGCCGCCCGCGGCGTAATCCTTGAATCCCTGCGCGTAGCCCGGGGTAGTGGTGACGCTACCGTCGTTCCAGACCGGCGGCTGCGTATCGCCTGGCACGTTCAATGGTGCCACGGCCTGCTCGACGAAGCGGCCGTTCTCTTCCAGGATGGCGTCCACCAGATCCGGCGTGACTTCTTCGAAGCCGGGCAGTTTCAGGACGTCATCAAGTCCTGCCAGCTTCAAGGCAAAGCGGAAGTCCTGCAGCGGGGTTACGTAGGGCATGGTGTCTCCGTGGGTAGGCCGTCTTCATATTGTTTGGCCTATCTTAAACCCTATGCCCGCCAGGGTCTCTCGACGCCCCCTAGTTCAGATGATGCGCCAGCGACACGATGATCGGACCCAACACCGGCAGCAGCACGTTGGCGATGGCGTACGTCACCGTGTAGCCAAGTAGCGGCACTGAACTGCCGCTGGAGGTCAGGATGGCGCTGATGGCCGGCGTGCTGACGTGCTGACCGGCGATGGCGCCGACCAGCAAGGGACCTTCGATCTTCAGGATCTTGTGGCCCAGCCACAGCGACAGGCAGGCCGGCCCCAACGACACCAGCAGGCCGATGAGCGGCAGCACCGCGCCATGCTCGCGGATCAGCGCGATGGCTTCCGGCCCCGCCGACAAGCCCACGCAAGCCACGAACACCGCCAGCCCCAGATCCTTCAGCAACTGCACGGCATGGTCCGGCATGTGGCCTATCGAGGGCCGCTTGGCGTTGATCCAACCGCAGACCAGGCCGCTGACCAGCGCCCCGCCGCCGCTGCCCAGCGACACGGGGATGCCCCAGAGCCGCGCGCTCAGGCTGCCGATCAGCAAGCCGGCCAGAATGCCGAAAGCCAGAAACACCAGATCGGTCACGCCGCTGCGCCGCAACTCGTTGCCCAGCGCCGCGCCGGCCTGGGACAGTTCGGGCTCGGCGCCGACCAGCGTCACCAGGTCGCCATACTGCACCACGGTGGCTGGCGTGATCGGCAAGGAATGGCCGGAGCGTACGATGGACTGCAGGAACACGCCGCGCGCGCGTTGGGCGTTGGGCCGCTTCGCCAGTTCGCCTACGGTATGGCCGTTGACGGTCTTCTTGCTGACGATGACGGCCAGCTCGCTCAGCTGCAAGTCGTCGGCGTGCGCCTCCGGCAGCTGGATTTCGGGTCCGATGACGGAACCCGCGCGCAGCGCGAAGCGCCGCAGGCCCAGCACCACCACGATGTCGCCCGTGGCCAGCGTGTCGCCGGGCGTGGCGTCGACTGCCTCGCCATTGCGCAGGATGCGGCTGATGACCGTGCGTCCGCCCAGCGCGGCCTCCACTTCAGCCACGCTTTTGCCATCCGCGTCCTTGACCACGTGCGAGCGTCCCACCAGCCGCGGCAAGGTGGGCATGTTCGATTCTTCGCCTTCGCCGGCCGCCACGCCGAGCTTTTCCTCCAGCGCCTTGGAGGCTTCGCGCAGATTCATGCGCAGCAGCGCCGGGGCGATCTGGCTGGTGAAGAACACGATGCTGATCAAGCCGACCAGATAAGTCAGCGTATAGGCCGTGGCGATGTTGGCTTCCATGCGCTGGACCTCGGCGTCCGCCAGGCCCAGGTGCTTGAGCGCCTCGGCAGCCGTCCCGACCACGGCCGATTCAGTCGCCGCGCCTGCCGCAAGACCCGCCGCCGTTCCCGCATCCAGGCCGAACAGCGGCACCGCGGTCAGCACGATCGCCAGCACCAGCAAGGCTTCGATCAGCGGCAGCGCGATATAGCGCAGGCTGGAGCGGTTCAGGTTGGCGAAGAACTGCGGCCCGCCCGAGTACCCCATCGCGAATATGAACAGGGCGAAGGCGACTTCCTTCAGGTCGCCGCGCATCTGGCAACCGGTCTGGCCGATCAGCAGGGCGACGATGAGTGTTCCGCACACTCCGCCCAGCTGGATCGGCCCGACTTTGAGCTTGCCGATCAGGTATCCCAAGCCCACCGTCACGAACAGCACTGCGATGGGAACGCTATTGAAAAACCCGACCGTGCAAGTCATGTCGTCATGTCGCCCTGGAGGTTGCTGCCCGGCCCGCCTACTTGCGCGCCGCGGCCTTCTTGGCGGATTTCGCCGCCGTGCCGGCCTTCTTCACCGCTTTCTTCACCGCCTTCTTGGCCGCCGCGGTCTTGCCTGCGCTGCGCTTGGCCGCGGATGCCTTCACCGTCTGGCCCTTACCGGCCTTCGGGCCCGAACGCACCAGCTCGCCAGCCTTCCAGGCCTCGACGTACTCGGTCGCGGCTTCGACCATGTGCTTGCCGATCTTGGCGTAGTCGCCGTCGTCCAGGTTCGCCAGCGACACGCGGATCGACCACGGCGGGCCGCCAAAGCCGCCGCCGTCCATCAGCACCACGCCGGATTTTTCCGCCAGGCGGAACAGGAAGTCGACCGGCTCGTAGTTGGACATCATGTACTTGCAGAACGCGTCCCCGTACGTGATCTTGGCCCAGACCATGAAATCCAGCTCGACGTAGTACCAGGCGCGCATCGGATCTTCGGGCGGCATGGGTATGCCCAGGCCGCGCCACAAGGCATCGCGGCGCGCACGTACGATCTTCATCGTCAGGTGCTTGTAGGAGTCCTTCAGGTCCATCAGGTGCGACAGCGCGAAGAACCCCATCTGCACCTGCTGCGGCAAGGACAGGCCCGCGGTGTGGTTCAGCGCGACGTTGCGGCTGTCGGCCACCAGCCGGTCGATGAACTTGAGCTTTTCGGGCTCCATCGTCATGGCGCCGTAGCGCTTGTTCAGGCGCTGTTTCCAGGACGCGGGCAGCTCGGCGATGCGGCGGTCCATGGTGTTCTTTTCATGGGTCGCGATCACGCCCAGGCGCCATCCCGTGCAGCCGAAATTCTTCGAGAACGAGTACACGCATATGGTGTTGTGCGGCACTTCGGCCATCAGCGAGCGGAAGTTCGGCACGAAGGTGCCGTACACGTCGTCCGTCACCAGCACCAGATCCGGGTTCTTGCGGATGAGGCGCACGATCTGCTTCATCTCGACCGGGCTGAACGCCACCGACGGCGGATTGCTGGGGTTGACCGTGACCGCCAGCTTGATCTTGGGATTTTCCAGCTTGGCGATTTCAGACGCCGGATAGTGCCAATCATGGGTGCCGTCGGCCCGCAGGCTGCTGGCGTTGATCGGCACGATCTTGAACTGGAAGCGCTCCAGATGCGAGATCTCGATATAGGGCGTGAAGGTCGGCAGGAACAGCGCGATGGTGTCGCCCTGCTTGAGCAGGCCGTTCTGCATCAGCGAATCGAAGATGTAGCACATGGCCGCCGTGCCGCCTTCGACCGGGAACAGGTCGAACTTGCCCTTGGGCGGACGGCCGTCGCACATTTCCTTGATCAGGTAATCGTGCACGATCTGTTCAAGATGGACCAGCGCGCGCGGCGGCACGGGATAGTTGTCGCCGATGATGCTGTCCGTCAGCTCATGGACCCACGCGTCGGGGTCGAAACCCTTGACCTTGACGCCATACTCCAGCACGCCGACCAGGAAATCGTAGCCGTCCATGCCTTTGTGCTTGGCCAGGAACTTGCGCATCCGGTCGGCGCAGCCCTTCTTGGCCGGCATGCCTGCCAGGATGGACTCGTCGCGCACGCGGCGCGCTTCCTTCATTGCGAACTGGCCCATCAGGAAGAAGGCGTCGCGCGGTTCGGTGGCGATCCAGTTCGGGTTGCCGCGGCCCGCGTTCAACATGGTGATGGCGGCGGTGTGCTGGTTGTCCTTGGCCAGCGTGATCAGATAGTCCTTGAGTTCAAACGGAGAAAGCTGTTCGAGGTCGCGCTGGCGCGAGCGGGTGGTTTTCAAGGCCGAAGCCAGGCTGACGGTAAGAGGCGTGGTGGAAGCCATTGTTCAGTACTCCTGGTTTGCATGGTGACAGGCGCTGGACGTCGCCGGCCGGGCCGGCGCGCTTGCAAAACGCCCCGCAAGCACGGGGCTTGCGGGGCGTTTTGCTAGGACATGAGCATGACGATGACAATCCCCCAGATGATGAGCAGGGTATTGCCGATGGCGTAAGGAACCGTGTAGCCCAGGGCGGGCACCTGACTCTTCGCCGTTTCGGTGATCTGGCCGATGGCCGCGGTGGTGGTCCGGGCTCCGGCGCAGACTCCCAATGCAATGGCGGGATGGAACTTGAATACATACCGCGCAATGTATACGCCCACGATCATCGGCACGCTGGTGGCGATGATGCCCGCGATGAATAGCTTGGCGCCCAGTTGCTGGAAGCCCTGCACGAATCCCGGCCCTGACGATATGCCCACGACCGCAACGAACGTCGTCAGCCCCACCGATGTCAGAAACCAGTGCACCGGTTCCGGCACCCGGCCGAAGGTCGGATGCACCGAGCGCAGATAGCCGAAGATCAGGCCGGAAATCAGCGCGCCGCCGGAGGTCGACAAGGTGACGGGAACGCCGCCCACGGTCAGCACCAGCGAGCCGAACAGGCCGCCGAGCAGGATGCCGAAACCGACGAAGACCATGTCGGTCTGGCTGGTGGCGCGGTCGACGTAGCCCAGCTTGCCCACCACGCGCTCGACGTCGCGCTTGGCGCCCAGCACGAACAGGCGGTCGCCGCGGTCCAGCTTCAGCCCCCAGTTGATCGGCATGTCGTGGCCGCCGCGCACGACCTTGCGCAGGAACACGCCACGGCCCAGTTCGCGGCCGACTTCGCTGTCCGCGATTTCCTTGATGGTCTTGCCGGCAATGTTCTTATTGGTCAGCACGACCTCGACGACCTCGGCGGGCATGCTGATGAGGTCGCGGTCCTCGACCTCGGTGCCGATGATGCCGGCGGCCTGGGTGACCAGCGCGTCATGCCGGCCGGTAATGCCTAACACGTCGCCCTGCTGCAACACCGTCTTGCCATCGCTGTCGATGACCTGGTCGCCGCGCCGGATGCGCTCCACGAACACGCGGGCCTCGACGAAGCGGGACTCCAGCTCTCCCACCGTCTTGCCGGCGAACTCGGCGTTGTCCAGCTTGTAGGCGCGCGCGGTGAACTTGCGATAACCGGACAGCTCCATCGAGTCGGCGCCACCGGACATCTTGGCTTCGTATTCCTGGCACTCCTTGACGATGTCCACGCGCATCAGCTTCGGCCCCAGCGAGGCCAGCAGCCAGGCGCTTCCGACCGTACCGAAGATGTAGCAGACCGCGTAGGCGACAGGAATGCTGTCGATCCATTTCTTTTTGGTGGCTGCGTCTATGCCCAGGCCGTTGATGGTGTCCGTCGCCACGCCCATGACCGCGGAAATGGTTTGGGCTCCAGACAACAAGCCTGCGCCAGTGCCGGCATCGAAGCCGAAGCCTACGGCTGTCGCCCATGTCACCAGCAGGCAGATCACGCACAGAATGACGGCGAAGATGACCTGCGGAAGGCCATCGCTTTTCATACCCCGGAAGAACTGCGGTCCGACGCCGTAACCCAGACCGAAGAGAAAGAGCAGGAAGAAGACCTGCTTGAGGACGGGAGCGATCGTGATGTTTAGCTGCCCCACCAGCACGCCTACCAGCAGCGTTCCGGTCACGGCTCCCAGATTGAATCCGAAAATCTTCTTGGCGCCTATCCAGTACCCGAGACCGAGGGTAAGGAATATCGCAAGTTCCGGATATTTTCGCAGAGTGTCAAAGAACCATTCCATCCCGAATCTCCTTCGTTCTGTACAGGTCAAGCACTTGCGCGTATCTAGCTGCGCGCGGAACACATTATCAGAATCTTTCGAGAAATCAAAAGATTTGGAACACTGAAATCACAAGATGTGTAGTCCTCGCGTCGAAAAATAAAAAAGCCCGCCAGCGCAAAGCTGGCGGGCCCTTCAAATACAACAGCGCGTAAGGCTTACAGCGCGCCGGTCAGTTCGGGCACGACCTGGAACAGATCGCCCACCAGGCCATAATCGGCCACGCCGAAGATCGGCGCTTCCGGATCCTTGTTGATGGCGACGATGACCTTCGAATCCTTCATGCCGGCCAAGTGCTGGATGGCACCCGAGATACCAACCGCCACATACAGCTGCGGCGCGACGATCTTGCCGGTCTGACCGACTTGCCAGTCGTTAGGCGCATAGCCGGCGTCGACCGCGGCGCGCGAGGCGCCGAGCGCCGCGCCCAGCTTGTCGGCCAGCGGATCCAGGATCTTGAAGTTCTCGGCGCTGCCCAGGCCGCGGCCGCCGGAGACGACGACGCGCGCGCCAGCCAGTTCCGGACGGTCGCTCTTGGCGACTTCGCGGCCCACGAAGGTGGACAGGCCCGAATCGGCCACGGCGGCGACTTCTTCCACCGCACCCGAACCGCCCTGCGCGGCCACGGCGTCAAAGCCGGTGGTGCGCACGGTGATGACCTTGACGGCGTCGGCCGACTGCACGGTGGCAATGGCGTTGCCGGCGTAGATCGGGCGCTGGAAGGTGTCGGCCGATTCAACGCCGATGATGTCGGAGATCTGCGCCACGTCCAGCTTGGCGGCCACGCGCGGGGCCACGTTCTTGCCCGAGGCGGTCGCGGGGAACAGGATGTGGCTGTAGCCCGAGGCCACGGCCAGCACCTGGGCGGCGACGTTCTCGGCCAGGCCGTCGGCCAGTTGCGGCGCATCGGCCAGCAGGACCTTGGCGACGCCCGCGGCGGCGGCGGCCTGGTCGGCCACGGCACGCGCGTTGGCGCCGGCGACCAGCACGTGCACGTCGCCTCCGATCTTGGCGGCGGCGGCGACGGCGTTCAGGGTTGCGCCCTTGAGCTGGGCGTTATCGTGTTCGGCAATAACCAGCGTCGTCATGTTCAGACCACCTTCGCTTCGTTCTTGAGTTTGTCCACCAGGGCCGCGACATCGGCCACCTTGATGCCGGCCTTGCGGGCGGGCGGCTCGCTGACCTTCAGCGTCTTCAGGCGCGGCGCGGCGTCCACACCCAGTTCTTCCGGCGTGACGGTGTCCAACTGCTTCTTCTTGGCCTTCATGATGTTGGGCAGCGTGACGTAGCGCGGCTCGTTCAGGCGCAGGTCGGTGGTGACGATGGCGGGCAGCTTGAGCGTCAGCGTTTCCAGGCCGCCGTCGACTTCGCGCGTGACCGTGACCTTGCCGTCGGCCAGCTCGACCTTGCTGGCGAACGTGGCTTGCGGCCAGTCCAGCAGCGCGGCCAGCATCTGGCCGGTCTGGTTGGCATCGTCGTCGATGGCTTGCTTGCCCAGGATCACCAACTGCGGCTGTTCCTTGTCGACCAGCGCCTTCAGCAGCTTGGCCACGGCCAGCGGCTGCAGTTCGGCATCGGTCTGGACCAGCACGCCGCGGTCGGCGCCGATGGCCATGGCCGTGCGCAGCGTTTCCTGGCATTGCGCAACGCCGCAAGAAACCGCCACGACTTCAGCCACGGCGCCCTTTTCCTTCAGGCGGGTCGCTTCTTCGACGGCGATTTCGTCAAAGGGGTTCATGGACATCTTCACATTGGCGATATCCACGCCGGTTTGATCAGACTTGACGCGCACCTTGACGTTGTAGTCAACGACGCGTTTGACAGGTACCAAAACCTTCATCCCGCTGCCTCCAAATGGAAAATAATTACCCGGCATGCGCCGGGATCGCATTGCACAATTTTTTCTCGATTCTACAGCTTCGCCAGCGCTCGTATATGGGCGACCACGCTGCGGCCCAGGGCGGACAAGTTGTAACCGCCTTCCAGCGTGCTGACGATGCGCCCCTGGCAGTGGCGCTCGGCCACCTCCACGAGCTGTTCTGTTATCCAGGCGTAATCGGCCTCGACCAGGCCCATCTGGCCCATGTCGTCCTCGCGGTGCGCGTCGAAACCGGCCGATACCAGGATCAGCTCGGGCCGGTGCGCTTCCAGCGCCGGCAGCCAGGTATCGGTGACGATGGCCCTGACCGCGGCCCCGCCGGTATACGCGGCCACGGGCACGTTCAGCATGTTCGAAGCGGGATTCTCGGCGCCGCTATTGGGAAAGAACGGGTGCTGGAAGAAGCTGCACATCAGCACGCGGTCGTTGCCGGCGAAGATGTCTTCGGTGCCGTTGCCGTGGTGCACGTCGAAATCGACGATGGCGACCCGCGACAGGCCGTGGAAGTCCAGCGCATGCTGCGCCGCAATAGCGACGTTGTTCAGAAAGCAGAATCCCATGGCCTGGGAACGGCAGGCGTGATGCCCGGGGGGCCGCACCGCGCAGAAGGCCGTGCGGGCCTCTCCGCCCATCACCGCGTCCACCGCTGCCACCCCCGCCCCAGCCGCGTACAGCGCGGCTTCGTAGGTGTGGGGGTTCATCAGCGTATCCGGATCGATAGGGAAATACCCTTGCTCCGGCGTATGTTCGCGCAAACTGTTCAGATACTGGACAGTGTGCACCCGCAATATGTCATGGCGGGATGCCTGCGGCGCCTGGCGGTCGTCCAGGTAAGGCATCAAGCCGCTGGCCAGCAACTGGTCTGAAATGGCGTCCAGCCTCTGGGGGCTTTCGGGATGCCAACTGCCCATTTCATGCAGGCGGCATGCCGGGTGGGTAAGATACATGGTCTCCATAAGGAAGATTATGTTCATCTGTCGGCGATTACTGCAACTCGGAACGCTCTCCGCCCTGCTGGCGGGCTGCTCCACCACCGCCCCCTCTGCACCCAACACCGTCGCCGGCCAGCCGGCTGCCGAATCAACCCCGGCCCCCATCCGCATCGGACCCAGTGCGCCGACACCTGGATCCGAACTGGCGGACGACGCTCCCGCCGCGCTGGCCGCCAATGGCACGTTGCGGCCTGAAGTCCGCACTTTCGTGGAAAACCTGGCCACCGAGCGCCAGCTGCCGCTGGACCCCATGGTCGCCGCGCTGGCCGGGTCGCGCTACAACGCCACCGTCGCGCGCCTGATCGCGCCGTCGCCCCCGGGCAAAAAGATCTGGCGCAGCTGGCTGACCTACCGCTCGCGCTTTGTCGAACCCAAGCGCATCGGCTGGGGCGTGGAGTTCTACAACGAGAACCGCGACCTGCTCAATCAGGCGGCGCAGCGCTTCGGCGTGCCGGCGCCGGTGATCGCGTCCATCATCGGCGTGGAAACGCTGTACGGCCGCAATATGGGCAATTTCCGCGTGCTGGATGCGCTGACCACGCTGGCCTTCGACTATCCGGACCCCGCCAAACCCGAACGCGCCACCATGTTCCGCGGCCAACTCGCCGACTTCCTGACCCTGGTCATGAAAGACAAGCTGGACCTGGAAACCCGCGGCTCGTACGCGGGCGCCATCGGCATGCCCCAGTTCATGCCCACCAGCGTCATGCATTACGCGGTGGACGGCGACGACAACGGCCACATCGACCTGAGCAACAACACCCGCGACGCCATCATGTCCGTGGGCAGCTTCCTGTCGCAGCACGGCTGGCAGCGCGGCCTGCCGGTGTTCGCTCCGGTGGTGCTGCCCGCGGATCCCGCGCCCCTGGTCGACGGCGGACTGGAACCCAAGCAAAGCTGGGGCACGCTCACCGCGGCCGGCGCCCGCCTGCAGCCTGGCGCATCGGCCGCTGGCTGGGGCAGCCAGCCGCTGGGCGTGGTCGACCTGGTCGAGGAAGCCCGGGGCACGGCGCAATACCGCGTCGGCACGCCCAACTTCTTCGCGCTCACCAAGTACAACCGCAGCTACTTCTACGCGACCTCCGTGGCGGATCTGGCAAGCGAGATCGAAGCGCGCGTGGGCCGCTGACGGCCCTGGGACCGCGGCGCCAAGCGCCGCGGTCTGCTTTACACCGTCGCGACGGGCGTCACGGGCGAACCCACGGCGCCAGGCAGGTTCAGCGGCGGCGCCGTCAGCAGGAAGCGGCTGCGGCCGTTGGCCGTGAGCCAGCGCGCAAGCGCCCCCAGGTACCACATCTCGCCTATCGGCAGGCCCAGCTTGAAGATGCAGTGGTGGTGCAAGGGCAACGCCGCGCAGCAGGCATTGGGCTTCTGCGTGGGATAGATTTCCAGCGCGTGGTTGTCCGAAGCCATGGCCGCCACCTTCGAGTCGGTGATCCACTGCAGCAGCTTCTCGTCGCTGCCGTCCAGGCCGGCGCAGATCTCGTGCAACGTATGGGGATCCGGCTCGCGGTTCTTTTCCAGCAGGGCGTCGCCGAATTCCGTATGGAACAGCACGATATCGCCCTGCTCGATCTCGATCCGGTCTGCTTCCAGGATGCGCATCAGATCGTCGTAGCCGACCGACTTCTGCTCCCGGCCGTAATGGCGCGCCAGGTCAACCATCACGCCCCGAGTCTGAAGGCAGGATTCGGCCAGTTGGGTGATGTCCAGCTTCTTGGCGTTGGAGGCCGGCCCCTGACCCAGGTCGGTCTTGGCGTAGCCATTGTCCACGTCGTAGTCCACCGGCCCCACCACGTGCTCATTGGGCCGGTAGCCGTTGTAGTAGACGCGCTCGGGCAGGCCGTCGCCGTTGGCGTCGAACAGTGCGCCCACGTGAGCCAGCGAATCCCATTGCGTCGAATACTGCAAGCTCATTTCGACGATGTCATCGCTGAGCACGTCGACGCAGCCGGGGCGCAGGCGCCCCAGCGGAAAATTCAGATACTGGTCGCCGTCCCTCTCGGTAGGCCGCAGCTTGGGCGGATGACGCCGCACGTTCACGCCGTTGCCGCCCGGGTAATCCAGCGGCAGCGACAGGCAAAAGCTCAGTCCTTCGCGGACTTCCCGCATGCCGCTCAGCACGTTCGCGGGGGTGATGTAATTCAGGCAGCCTCGCTGGTCGTCAGGCCCGAAATCTCCCCAGTTCGATCCCTCAGGACGGTTCTTCCATCTCATGCGTTGCAACTCCTGGTCGATTGAATGCTGTTTGGCATAAATTTATCACGTATAGGATACTAACATCATGGATGTGAAAACCGCTGGCCGAGTGCTGGATGTGCTGAACCTCTTCGCCGAGGCGCAGAAGCCCCTGCTGTACAGCGAGATCGCTGCCCAGATGGGGATACCGCTGTCGAGCTGTCATGGGCTGCTGAAGACCATGGTGGCGCGCGGCTATCTCTATGAAATCGGCAAGAAGCACGGCTATTACCCGACCCAGAAACTGATCCACGTGGCCACCCTGATCTGCCATAGCGACCCGCTGAACGCGGTGATCGAGCCGGTGCTGGCCCGGGTGCGGGACCTGACGGGCGAGACGGCCTTGCTGGCCAAGCTGGCCGACGACAAGGTCGTGTACCTGATCGTTGCCGAGTCCAAGCAGACCATCCGCTTCTCGCACCAGCCGGGCGGCTTCAAGGCGGTGCACGCCACCAGCTCCGGCAAGGCGCTGCTATCGGTGCTGTCGCAGGAAGAACGGCAGAAATGGTTCAAGGCCTACAGCGGTTTTGCCGCCTATACGGACAGCACGCTCACCAGCCAGGAGGCTTTCGACCGCGACCTGGAAGCGGGCGTGGCGCGCGGCTGGCAGCGCTCGGTGGGCGAGAACGTGGAAGACGTGATGTCCATTTCGCTCGGATTCCGGGCATACGAACAACCCTTTGCCATCGTGGTGGCCGGCCCGCTGAGCCGGATGCTGAAGAACGAAGCCACCACGGGGAAACAGCTGGCCGAGGTCAAGGCGATGCTGCAAGCAGCGCTGCCCTCGGCCAATCTCACCTTTGTAGGAGTAGACAGTAGATGAACAAACGCACCTTCCTCGCCGCGGCCTGCTCGGCCATCGCCACGGCGGCCTTGCCGGCAGCGACCGCCTATGCTCAGGCGGACTATCCGGACAAGCCCATCCGCGTGATCATGCCTTGGGCGGCAGGAGGACCGACGGACGTGGTCGGCCGCCTGATCGCGGTCCAGATGGGCGAGATCCTGGGTCAACCGCTGGTGATCGAAACCCGCGCCGGGGCCAGCGGCACCATAGGCACGGCCCAGGTCGCCAAGGCGCCGGCCGACGGCTACACCTTGCTGATGAACCCGTCGGTGCAGGGCATCTATCCGGCTCAATTCAAGAATCTGAGCTTTGACCCGATCAAGGACTTCAAGATGGTGGGCGTGCTGGGCACGGTGCCGATGGTGGCCGTCGTCCCGCCCAACTCCAAGTTCAAGACCTTCGGCGAACTGATCAAGCAGGGCCAGGCCCAGCCCGGCTCGCTGACCTTCGCCTCCCCCGGCGTCGCCACCTTGCCGCACCTGGCGGGCGAGCTGATCAATACCTCCACCAAGGCCAAGATCACCCACGTCGGCTACCGCGGCAGCAGCCCGGCCCTGACCGACGTCGCGGGCGGCCATGTGGACCTGATGTACGCGCCGCTGGCGCCGGCCTTGCCGCTGATCCAGAGCGGCAAGATCCGCCCGATCGCCGTGACGACCAAGACCCGCCTGGCCGAACTGCCCGACGTGCCGACCATCGCGGAAAGCGTCCTGCCCGGTTTCGACATCGTCACCTGGTACGGCATGTGGGCCCCGAAAGATACGCCGCAGCCCATCATCGCCAAGCTGAACAAGGTCATGATCGAAGCCTCGCAATCGCCCAAGGTGGTTGAAGCGCTGAAGTCGCAAGGCACCCTGCCCAGCACCATGAGCTACCAGGAAGCCGAAGCCTTCAACCTCGCGGAAAGCGAGCGTTGGATCAAGGTGATGCAGGACGCCGGCATCCAGCCCGAATAAGCGCGCAAGAAACGAGGGCGCCCGGCGCGCCCGTCCAATGAAAAACCGCCATGCCCGGCAAACCCGGCATGGCGGTTTTATTCTGCCCGAAGGCGATCAGGCGTTCAGTTGAAGACGCCCGTGGACAGATAGCGGTCGCCGCGGTCGCATACGATGAACACGATGGTGGCGTCGTTGACGCGTTCGGCCACGCGCAAGGCGGCGATCAGCGCGCCCGCCGAGGAAATTCCACCGAAGATGCCCTCTTCCGCTGCCAGCCGGCGCGCCATCTGTTCGGCCTCGGCCTGTTCGATGGATTCGTAGGCGTCCACCCGGCTGCGATCGAAGATCTTGGGCAGATAGGCTTCGGGCCACTTGCGGATGCCCGGGATCGACGATCCTTCGGCGGGCTGCGCGCCCACCACCTGCACCGCGGGATTGCGCGATTTCAGGTAGGTCGACACG
The DNA here is from genome assembly GCF_029839485.1 of Achromobacter sp. GD03932. Taxonomy (NCBI): domain Bacteria; kingdom Pseudomonadati; phylum Pseudomonadota; class Betaproteobacteria; order Burkholderiales; family Alcaligenaceae; genus Achromobacter; species Achromobacter sp. GD03932. The sequence goes on along the minus strand of NZ_JAOCAT010000028.1, from coordinate 65,264 downwards.
CCCATGATGGTGCCGGTGGTGCCCATGGCGCTCACGAAGTGGGTGACGCGGCCTTCAGTCTGGTTCCAGATTTCCGGCCCGGTGGTTTCGATGTGGGCGCGGGGATTGTCGGGGTTGGCGAACTGGTCCAGCACCAGCCCGCGGCCGTCCGCCTGCATGGCGGATGCCAGGTCGCGGGCATATTCCATGCCGCCCTTGTCCGCCGGCGTCAGGATCAGCTCGGCGCCATAGGCCGTCATGGCCGCGCGGCGCTCCACCGAAAGATTGTCCGGCATGATCAGGATCATGCGGTAGCCGCGCATGGCGGCGGCCATGGCCAGCGCAATGCCGGTATTGCCGCTGGTCGCCTCGATGAGGGTGTCGCCCGGCTTGATGTCGCCGCGCTCTTCCGCGCGAGCGATCATCGACAGGGCCGGACGGTCCTTCACGGAGCCGGCAGGGTTGTTGCCCTCCAGCTTGGCCAGGATGACATTGCCCCGGGCGGCGCCCGCGGCCCCGGGAATGCGCTGCAGGCGCACCAGCGGCGTGTTGCCGACGGTTTGCTCGATAGTGGGATAGGTAGTAGTCATGCGGACGATGATAACCCCGCCTGGCGGCGCGCGCCGCCAAAAGCCGCGCTCCCGCCAGGGCTAACGGCGCAGGCCGCTACGCGCTCAGGGCCGGGCGCGGGCGGCGGGCTGGGACGCCGCCGGTTTCGCTTCGGATTTGGCTTCGGCCTTGCCCGCAACCGGCTTGCCCTGCGCCGGCTTGGCCGCCGTCTCGCCCTGCCCGGCCTGAGGGCCCGCCCCTCCCACCTGCAGGCCTGCCTCTTGCAGGGCCTGCGCCTTCTTCGGGCCGATGCCGCGCACCCGTTCAGCCAGGTCGTTCAAGGATTCGAACTTGCCGCCCCGCTCGCGTTCCTTGATGATTATTTCCGCCATGCGCGGGCCGATGCCCCGGACACCTTCGAGCTGCTGGGCATTGGCCTGATTGAGGTCCACCGCGTGCGCCAGCGGCGCGGCCAGGCCCAGGCCCGCCGTTACCAGCAGCGCGCCCAAGGCCTGCCGCAAAGGCCGCGGCCGGGCGCCGGAAGCAAGGGCGGCGCGCGCCCTGCGCCATCTGGCAAAGGGCGCCGGGTGGGCGGCGGCGGATTGAAGGAATGGATTCATGGATGATCTCCCTGGAGTCTGGCGCAACGGCTGTCACGCACGCTCAGATCATGCGGGCGGCGCGCTCTGTCACGGAGGCCCTGTGAATGGAAACATCCGCCCCGGCAAACCGCCAGACGAAAAAAAGCCACCGCGGACGGTGGCTTTCTTCCATGCACGGCGCCTGTGCAGACTTACTTGCGGGCGCGCCAATAACGCACGTACTCGGTAACGCCGGTCCGCACATCGCGCATCGGCGCCTGGAACCCCGCCGCGCGCAGGCGCGTGACGTCGGCCTGCGTGTAGCTCTGATAACGCCCTTTCAGGTCGTCCGGGAACGGGATATAGCGGATCAGATCCAGTTCCACCAGTTGCGCCAGCGTCAGCTCGGCTTCGCCGCGCTCCGCGCGCAGCGCATTGACCACGCCGGCCGCCACATCGTTGAAGGGCTGCGCGCGGCCGGTGCCGCAGTTGAAGATTCCGGATTGCTCGGGGTGATCCAGGAAATGCAGGTTGACCGCGACCACGTCTTCGACGGAAATGAAGTCGCGGCTCTGGCCGCCATCCACGTAGCCGTCCCAGCCCGCGAACAGGCGCACATGCCCATGCTCCAGGAACTGGTTCATGTTGTGGAACGCCACCGAGGCCATGCGGCCCTTGTGCTGTTCGTGCGGACCGTAGACGTTGAAGTAGCGCAGGCCCACGACCTGTGCGGTCAGGCTGTCCATGCGCTGGCGCAGGACCTGATCGAACAGCAGCTTGGAATAGCCGTAGACGTTGAGCGGGCCTTCATTGGCAGGGTCTTCCACGTAGATCGAGGAACCGCCGTAGACCGCCGCCGACGAGGCGTACAGGAACGGAATGCGGCGCTCCTGGCAGAACTCGAACAGCTCCAGCGTGACGCGGTAGTTGTTGTCGAGCATGTAGCGGCCGTTGCGCTCGGTCGTGTCCGAGCACGCGCCCTGGTGCAGCACGGCGCGCACTTCGTGCAGGCTGCCGTCGAGGACGCGGCGGCGGAAGTCGTCCTTGTCCATGTAGTCCGCGATCTGGCAATCGACCAGGTTGACGAACTTGTCGCCTTCGGTCAGGTCATCGACCGCGATGATGTCCTTGATGCCGCGGCGGTTGAGCCCGCGCACCAGGTTGCTGCCTATGAAGCCCGCGGCTCCGGTAACGACGATCATGAGAGTTCTCCTGCCAATTCCGCAGCGGTGACGATGGACGTGCCGAGCTTGCCCACGGCGATGCCGCCGGCCTTGTTGGCCCAGCCCATCGCGTCGACCCACGGCAGATCGATGGCGCGCGACACCGCCAGCGTCGCCAGCACGGTATCGCCCGCGCCGGACACATCGAAGACTTCGTGCGCCTGCGCGTCGATGTGGTCGCGTCCCGCGTCGGTAAACAAAGTCATGCCCTGCTCGGAACGCGTCACGAGCAAGGCTTCCAGATCCAGGTCGGCGCGCAGGCGCTGCGCGCGATCGGTAAGTTCGGCCTCGGAACTCCAGCGGCCCACGGCCTCCTGCATTTCCGAGCGGTTGGGGGTGACGAGCGTCGCCCCGCGGTAACGGGTGTAATCGTGGCCCTTCGGGTCCACCAGCACCGGCACGCCGGCGTTGCGGGCCAGGGCGATCAGCGATTCAACCCGCGCCAGCACGCCCTTGGCATAGTCGGACAACACGACGATGTCGTGGTTGGCCAGGTGGCGCGCGAATGCGGCATCGACGTTATCCAGCGCGGGCTGTGCCGGATGCTGTTCGAAGTCCACGCGCAGGAGCTGCTGCTGGCGGCCCAACACGCGCATCTTCAAGGTCGTGTGCAGGGACGGATCGGCGACCAGCTCGGCCTGTATGCCGGCTTCGGCGGACAAACGCCGCACGCTGTCGCCGGCCTCGTCTTCGCCCAGCACGCCGACCAAGGTCACGTGGCCGCCCAGGGCCGCCACGTTGCGCGCGACGTTCGCCGCGCCGCCCAGACGGTCTTCGCGGCGCGCCACGCGCACCACGGGCACTGGCGCTTCCGGCGAAATGCGTTCGACTTCGCCGAACCAGTACCGGTCCAGCATCACATCGCCCACCACTAGGACGCGGCTATGCGAAATGGCTTCGGCGGGAAATGCATTCATTCAAGTTCTTCCAAGCGGCGCGGCGCGTAGGTTTCCCAGGCATTGCAGCCGGGACATTGCCAGTAAAAGCGACGCGCCTGAAATCCGCAACTGCGGCAGGCGTAGCGGTCCAGCCGCTGCGTATGCTTGTGTATCAGGCTGCGCAACAGCGTCAGGTCGGCACCCGGCACCGGCGCCTGCTCGGCGCCGCTTTCCGGATTGGCCAGCTCGGCCTCCAGCAGTCGGTCCAGCCCCAGCAGCGACGGATGGCTGCGCAGCGCGTTGCGGGCAAATGCCCATGACGTCGCCGCGCCCTGCTGGGCGCGCAGCTCGCGGAACAGCACGTTGAACAGGTCCAGCGACGCGTGGCGCGCATACTGCTTCTGCAGCACGTCGAGCCCGGCCGCTTCCTGATTGGCGGCGCGGTAGTTCGCCAGCACCTGCTCGGCGACCAGGCCGGCGTACTCGGGAGCGTCGGTCATGATCGACTCCAGGTACAGGCGTTCGCGCTTCGGGTCCTGTTCGATCAGGGCCAGACGGGCGCGCAGCATCGCGGTGCGCACCATGGCGCCCTTGCTCGACGCCGGATCGATGGTCGACAAGGCATGGTCGGCGGCGTCCAGCGCCTTGTGGGCCGCGTCGATATCGGCAGGCTTGGCCGACAGCGCGGTCTGCGCCTGTTCGCAGTAATAGTGCACGAGCTGCGGCACCGGCTCGTCGACCAGGCCCTGCAGCGTCTTCACGGCTTCGATGGCGCGCGGCCAGTCGTGTTCCGATTCGTAGATCCGGATCAAAGAACGCAGCGCAGGCAAGGCGTAGCGGGTGTCCTTGAGCTGCTCGAAGCCGTTTTCGGCGCGATCCAGCATGCCGGCCTTGAGAAAATCCTGCGCCAGCTCGTGCTGCGCATGCTCGCGTTCGGCGGCGGGCAGGTCGGAACGGTTCAGGAGGCTTTGGTGCACGCGGATGGCGCGCTCCATTTCGCCCCGGCGGCGGAACAGGCTGCCCAGCGCGAAGTGCAGCTCGGTGGTTTCCGGGTCCAGCTTGGCCACTTCGACGAAGGCGTCGATGGCGCGGTCCGGCTCTTCATTGAGCAGGAAGTTCAGCCCGCGGAAATAGGAATCGGGCAGGCTGCGGGTTTCCCGCAGCATTTGCCGGATATCGAAGCGCGCGGCCAGCCAGCCCAGCGCGAACAATACCGGCACGAAAATCAACCACCAAGGTTCAAAATCCACTATGCGGGCTCTTGCGGTAATTCAGTGCGGAAAGGGATTCAGTGCTGGCGCAACGGCATCACAGCGGCGACATCGGGGCCACGGCCTCCGGCGGCACGGCGGGCGTGGTGCCGGCCACGGCGGCCTGGACACGGTCCAGCTCGCGGCGCAGGCGCATGGCTTCGCGGCGGCGGCGCATGGCGGCGGGCACGGTCAGCAACAGGCCGAACAAGGCGCCCAAGACGAACACGACCAGCATCACGACGATGAGGGGCACGTCCTGCACCACGTAATCGGCGTAGAACTTCACGGCGACCGGATCCGTGTTTTTCAACGCAAACATCAGAACTGCAACAAACACGAGCAATCGCAGGGCCCAGACTAGGTAGCGCATGGCGCATGCTCCAAAGAATTCAAGACTATCAATTGTAAGCGACGGATCCCTCCTGGCGCCAAAAAACAAAGCCCCTTGATTGCTCAAGGGGCTAGGTTCTCGGTCCGATCCGCCCGAAGGCGGCCTTACTGCCGTGCCGTCAATGCATGGCGTGCAGACTCACCATCGACGGCATCGGTTCACTCGATCCAGAGGATTGAGCGTCCTCGTCATTGCCGCCGGCCAAGTCCACCCGCTCGCGCAATTCCTTGCCCGCCTTGAAGTGCGGCACCTGTTTGCCAGGCACCAGCACCTGTTCGCCGGATTTCGGATTGCGACCGATGCGGGGAGACCGCTGCGACAACGAGAAGCTGCCAAAACCGCGGATCTCGATGCGCTGACCCGAGGCCAGGGCCTGGGTCATTGCGTCGAGCACGGTCTTGACCGCGTAATCGGTGTCGCGGGCGGCCAGCTGAGGATAGCGGGCCGCCAAGGCGGCGATCAGCTCCGACTTGGTCACGAATTAACCGTCGTTGCGCTGTTGGTCCAGCTTGGCCTTCAGCAGCGCGCCGAGGTTGGTGGTGCCGGACGAAGCGCTGGCGTCGGACATGCGCTGGATCGTTTCGGCGGTTTCGGCGTTGTCGCGGGCCTTGATCGACAGCTGGATCGAACGCGTCTTGCGGTCGATGTTGACGATCATGGCTTCGATGTTCTCGCCGGCGGTCAGAACGGTGGTGGCGTCTTCAACGCGGCCCGAGGAGATCTCGGAAGCGCGCAGGTAGCCTTCAACGTCCACGGACAGCGTGACAACAGCGCCCTTGGCTTCGACCGACTTGATGGTGCCCGGAACAACGGCGCCCTTGTCGAAGGTGGCAACGAAGTTGTTGAAGGGGTCGCCTTCCAGCTGCTTGATGCCCAGCGAGATGCGTTCCTTGTCGGTATCGATGCCCAGAACCACGGCTTCGATCTCGTCGCCCTTCTTGAAGTTGCGCACGGCTTCTTCGCCGGTTTCCGTCCACGACAGGTCGGACAGGTGAACCAGGCCATCGATGCCGCCGGGCAGACCGACGAACACGCCGAAGTCGGTGATCGACTTGATGGCGCCGCGGACCTTGTCACCACGCTTGAAGTTGGTGGCGAACTCTTCCCACGGGTTCTGGCGGCACTGCTTCATGCCCAGCGAAATGCGACGACGGTCTTCGTCGATTTCCAGGACCATGACTTCGACTTCTTCGCCCAGGGTCACGACCTTGCGCGGATCGACGTTCTTGTTGGTCCAGTCCATTTCGGAGACGTGCACCAGGCCTTCGATGCCGGCTTCGACTTCAACGAACGCGCCGTAGTCGGTCAGGTTGGTGACCTTGCCGAACAGGCGGGTGCCTTGCGGGTAGCGGCGAGCCAGGCCCACCCACGGATCTTCGCCCAGCTGCTTGACGCCCAGGGAGACGCGGCTCTTTTCCTGGTCGAACTTGAGCACCTTGGCTTCGACTTCCTGACCCACTTGCAGGACTTCGGAGGGGTGACGCACACGGCGCCAGGCCATGTCGGTGATGTGCAGCAGGCCGTCGATGCCGCCCAGGTCCACGAACGCGCCGTAGTCGGTGATGTTCTTGACCACGCCCTTGACCACAGCACCTTCGTGCAGGGTTTCGAGCAGCTTCTGGCGCTCTTCGCCCATGCTGGCTTCCAGCACCTGGCGACGCGACAGAACGACGTTGTTGCGCTTGCGGTCGAGCTTGATGACCTTGAATTCGAGGGTCTTGCCTTCGTACGGAGTGGTGTCCTTGACCGGACGCAGGTCCACCAGCGAACCCGGCAGGAACGCGCGGATGCCGTTGGTCATGACGGTCAGGCCGCCCTTCACCTTGCCGGTGATGGTGCCGGTAACCAGTTCGCCGTTTTCCAGGGCCTTTTCCAGTTGCAGCCAGGCCGACAGGCGCTTGGCGCGGTCACGCGACAGGATGGTGTCGCCGTAGCCGTTTTCCAGGGAATCGATGGCCACCGAGACGAAATCGCCAGGTTGCACTTCGAGCTCGCCCTGGTCGTTCAGGAACTCTTCCAGGGGGATCAGCGCTTCGGACTTCAGGCCGGCGTTGACGACGACGAAGTTGTGGTCGACGCGCACGACTTCGGCGCTGATGACCTCGCCGGACTTCATGTCCTGGCTCTTGAGGCTTTGTGCGAAAAGGTCGGCGAAGCTTTCGCCGCCGGTGGCGGTAGTGGAAACGGAAGACATGGGGTTGAAATCCATTGGGCCGAAATGGCCGTTAAAAACACACCGCAGCGGATTGCCCGCCACAGTGGAGTCAAAATGCCTGCTTGCCGGTTTACCCTTGCGGGGTGTCCCGTGGGGGCTGCGCCTGGCTTGAACAGGGCCGATAAAAAAAAACAGAAAACTGCGGAGGATTCGAGGGGAAAGTCCGGGACCGGTACTTCAATCCGCGGCGGCGTTCTTCCAGAAATCCAGTATTGCCTGCACCGTTTCCGCAATCGTCAAATCAGACGAATCCAGTACGTGTGCATCCGCTGCGGGAGCCAAGGGAGCGGTAGTCCGCCCCATATCGCGGGCGTCCCGCTCGCGCATATCCCGCAGGAGGTCATCAAGATTAGCAGAAATTCCCTTTTCGATCAACTGCTTACAGCGCCTCTGCGCCCGCGCGACCACATCGGCGACCAGGAACACCTTCAGGGGCGCATCGGGAAACACCACCGTACCCATGTCGCGCCCGTCCGCAACCAGGCCCGGAGCCAGCCGGAAGGCGCGCTGGCGCTCGAGCAACGCCTGGCGCACGCCCGGGAAGGCGGCCACGCGCGAGGCGAAATTGCCGACTTCCTCGCGGCGGATGTCGTGGCCGACGTCCACGCCTTCGAGGTAGACATGAGGCCCCTCGAAACGCACGTCCAGGGTTTCAGCCACGCGCGCGACGGCGGGTTCGTCCTCGGGGGACAAGCCGCGATTGAGCGCCGCCAGCGCGGTCAGGCGATAGAGCGCGCCGCTGTCGAGCACGGCCCAGCCCAGGGCCTTGGCGACGCGGTGGGCCACCGTGCCCTTGCCGGACGCGGTGGGGCCGTCGATGGTGATGACGGGGACAGTGGAAGAAGTTGCAGGGGAAATCGAAGTCATGGGCGATTCTTCGCTAGGCCGCTACCAGGCCCGCGTAAACATCAAAGTAACCCGGGAAGGTCTTGCTGACGCAGCCCGGGTCGAGGATACGGACGGCCGCCGGCCCGAAAGCCGCCAGCGAGAAGCACATCGCCATGCGGTGGTCGTCCCAGGTTCCGATGTGCGCGTCGCGCCAGGCGTCCTGCGCCGGCGGCGTCACGCGCAGCCAATCCGGCCCCGATTCCACCCGCGCACCCAGCTTTTCCAGCTCGGTCTGCATGGCGTGGATGCGGTCGGTTTCCTTGACGCGCCAGCTGCCGATGTTGCGCAGGCGGCACGGGCCGTCGGCATACAGCGCCAGGGCCGCCGCGGTCATGGCGGCATCCGGGATCAGGTTGAAATCGGTGTCGAAGGCCTTCAGGCGTTCGCCCTGGGCGACGCGCGCGCCCGACACCTCGATCCAGTCGGGGCCATAGGTCACGGTGGCGCCCATGTCGGCCAGCGTGTCGGCAAAGGCGACATCGCCCTGGATGCTGTCCGCGCCCACGCCGGTCACGCGCAGCGGCCCGCCGCCGATCGCGCCCAGCGCCAGGAAATAGGAGGCCGTCGAGGCGTCGCCTTCGACCGCGATCCGCCCGGGGCTGCGATAGGCGGCCCCGCCGTCGATGACGAAACGGCTCCAGCCGTCGCGCCGCACCTGCACGCCGAAGCGCGCCATCAGGTTCAGCGTGATCTCGATGTAGGGCTTGGAGATGAGCTCGCCCAGCACTTCGATCGTGACCGGCTTGCCGCTGCGGCCGGCTTGCAGCGGCGCGGCCATCAGCAAGGCGGTGAGGAACTGGCTGGACACAGAACCCTGTACCCGCGTGACAGCATCCGCCGCGATGTCGCCGCTGCCGATGTGCAGCGGCGGATAGCCAGGCTGGCCCAGGTAGTCGATGCTGGCGCCCAAACCCTTGAGCGCATCGACCAGATCGCCGATGGGACGCTCATGCATGCGCGGCACGCCCGACAGACGGTAGTCGCCGCCCATCAGCGCCAGCGCCGCGGTCAGCGGCCGGATCGCGGTGCCGGCGTTGCCCATGAACAGGTCGGCACTTTCCACCGGAAAGCGGCGCACGCCCTGCACCGTGACGCTGCCCGCTTCCAGTTCCGACACCTGCACGCCCAACTGGCGCAAGGCGCCCAGCATGACGCGGGTGTCGTCGGAATCCAGCAAACCGGTGATGACCGTGCTGCCCTCGGCGATGGCGGACAGCAGCAGCACGCGATTGGAAATGCTCTTGGAACCCGGCAGGGCAATCACGCCCCGCGCTTGCCGCACGCGCGGCAGATCGAGATAAGGCAAAGCGCCCATGTCAGCTACTCCTTGCGCCAGTTGCGGCGGGCGCGGGCCGCCGTGTCCAGCAGCGTCAGCAAAGCCGCGCCATCGCCGTCGGCAATGGCGCGTTCGGCACGGTCCAGCACCGCGCGCACGTCGGCCAGTTCGGCCAGCATCGCATCGCGGTTGGACAGAAAAATATCGCGCCACATTTCGGGCGAACCCGCGGCGATACGCGTGAAGTCGCGAAAGCCGCTGCCTGCCAGCTCCAGGCGCGTGGCGGCGTCGGCGGCCTCGGCCACCTGTTCCATGTATACCGCCGACAGCAGATGCGGCAGATGGCTGACCGAGGCCAGCACCCGGTCATGGGCGTCGGCGTCCATGTCGATCACATCGGCTCCGCAAGCCTGCCACGCGCGGCGCACCAGCTCCAGGGACGACTCGCCGTTCTCGGCCAAGGGCGTCAGGATCACGGTGCGCTTACGGTACAGGCCGGCATCGGCCGCCTCGGGTCCGCTGCGTTCGGCGCCGGCGATGGGATGGCCAGGCACGAATTGCGCGACGCGATCGCCCAGCGCCACCCGCGCGGCCTCGACCACTTCGGCCTTGGTACTGCCCCCATCCGTCAGCACGGTATCGGAGCGCAGATGCGCACGCATGCGCGACAGCACGTCGCCCAACCCGCCCACTGGCGTCGCCAGCAGGATCAGGTCGGCACGCGCCGCGGCTTCCTCGGCCGAAGCAGCCTCGTCGATCAAGCCCAATTCAACGGCGCGGGCCAGCGATTGCGCGTTGCGCCCTACTCCCAGCACCCGGCCCACCTGCCCCGCCCGGCGCAAGGCCGCGGCGAAGGATCCGCCGATCAGGCCCACCCCTACGACGGCCAATACAGGAATCAGGGGGCCAGCGGCCCCCTGATCGGATTTCGGTGACGCGTCGTTCATGCGGACAGGATGGCGGTCAGGGCTTCGATGAACCGCTCGTTTTCCTGCGGCAGTCCGATGGACACCCGCAGCCACTCCGGCAAGCCGTCGCCGGCGACAGGGCGCACGATCACGCCGCGCTTGAGCAGTTCCAGGTTGATGCGCGGGGCGTCGCCCACATGCACCAGCACGAAGTTGCCGTAGCTGGGCACGTAGCGCAGCTTCAGGCGCTCGAACGCGGCGCAGAGCTGCGCCTTGCCCGCCTTGTTGGAGGCATAGGCCTCTTCCAGGTAGGCCGTGTCGCGCAGCGCGGCGATGGCCGCGGCCTGCGCCAGCGTATTGACGTTGAAGGGCTGGCGCACGCGATTCAGCAGATCCGTCAGGGCGGGCTGCGCCACCGCGAAGCCCACGCGCAGCCCCGCCAGGCCGTAGGCCTTGGAGAAGGTGCGCGACACGATCAGGTTGGGATAGCGGCGCACCAGCGCGGTGCTGTCGAAGCGGAACTCGGGATCGAGGTACTCGTTGTAGGCCTCGTCCAGCACCACCGTGACGCGATCGCCGTGGGCGGCGTGGACGCGCTCCAGGAAGGCCGCGATCTGGTCGCCCGGCACGAAGGTGCCGGTGGGGTTGTTCGGGTTGGCGATGAACAGCAGCCGCGTGTCGTCGGCGATGGCATCGAACATCGCGTCCAGGTCATGGCCATAGTCCTTGGCCGGCACCACGATGTGGCGCGCGCCGCGCGCCTGGGTGGCCAGGCGGTAGACCGCGAACGAATGCTGCGCATAGACCGCCGACACGCCCGGCTCCAGCAGCGCCAGCGCCGCGATTTCCAGGATGTCGTTGGAGCCGTTGCCCAGCGTGACCCAGCTCATCGGCACGCCATAGCGTTCAGCCAGCGCCGACTTCAGGTCGAAGCCGTTGGGATCGGGATAGCGCGCCAGCGACTCGGCCGCGGCCAGCATCGCCTCGCGCGCCGACTTGGGCATGCCCAGCGGGTTTTCATTGGACGCCAGCTTGACGATGCCGGCCGGGTCCAGCCCGAATTCGCGGGCCAGTTCTTCGATGGGCTTGCCCGCCTGGTAAGGCGCGATGGCGCTGACGTGCGCCGGAGCAACGAGGGGCTTGGATGCGGTGGTCATGTCGGAAGGGCTCACGGCGCCGGGTAGGAACCCAGCACTTTCAGGTAGGCAACCTGCGCCTGCAAGGCGGCCAGGGCGCGTTCAACGTTCGGATCATTGCGGTGACCCAGGACGTCCACATAAAAATAGTATTCCCACTGGCCGGTACGGGCCGGCCGCGACTCGAAGCGCGTCATGGACACGCCGTTGGCCGCCAGCGGCGCCAGCATTTCGTAGACGGCGCCAGCGCGGTTCGGCACGGCCAGGATCAGGCTGGTCTTGTCCTTGCCGCTGACCAGCGGTTCGATGTTGCCGATCGCCAGGAAGCGCGTGCGGTTGTGCGGGTCGTCCTGAATGCCTGCGGCCACGATCTGCAGGTTCCAGGCGGGCGCCGCCACTTCGCCGGCGATCGCCGCGATGCTCGGGTCGCCGGCTGCCGCGCGCGCGGCCTCGGAATTGCTGGACGCGGCCACGCGGGCCACGTCGGGATAGTTGCGCGTGAGCCAGCCCTGGCACTGGGCCAGCGCCTGCGGGTGCGCGGAAATCGTCTTGATGCCGTCCATGCTGCCGGACTGCGACATCAGGCAGTGGCGTATCACCAGCGAGCGCTCGCCCAGGATCTTCAGTGGTGTGTTCAGCAGCAGATCCAGGCTGCGGTTGACCGCGCCTTCGGTGGAGTTCTCGACCGGGACCATGCCGACGTCGGCCTGCCCCGCCTCGACGGCGCGGAACACTTCATCGAACGAAGCGCACGGCAGCTTCTGCACGGCGTGGCCGAAATGCTCCTGCGCGGCCTGCTCCGAGAACGAGCCCTGCGGCCCCAGGAAGGCGACCGTCATGCCGCGCTCCAGGCCGCGGCAGGCCGAGATGATTTCGGTCCAGACCGCGGCCACGCCGGTGTTCGGGAACGGGCCGGGATTGGACTGTTGCAGGCGGCGGATGACCTCGGCTTCGCGCTCGGGGCGCAGCACGGGGCCATCGGCATTCGCGGCGTGCTTGGCCTCGCCCACTTCCAGCGCGGCGCTTGCGCGCTGCGTCAGGAGGTCAAGGATCTGGGCGTCCAACGCGTCGATGCGCTGACGCAGGGGGAGCAGCTTGCGCTGCAGATCGTCATCCATAGCGACGCTCGAATTCCTTGAGGTACTCGACCAGCGCCGAGACCCCGGCCAGGGGCACCGCGTTGTAGATCGAGGCGCGCATGCCGCCCACGCTCTTGTGGCCCTTGAGCTGCGTCAGGCCGGCCGCGTCCGCGCCTTGCAGGAAGGCGTCGTTGAGCGATTCGTCGCGCAGCACGAACGGCACGTTCATGCGCGAGCGCACGGGTGCGTGGATGGGGTTGCGGTAGAAGCTGGTGCTGTCCAGATAGCCGTACAGCAGATCGGCCTTGGCCTTGTTCGCGGCTTCCATGCCGGCCACGCCGCCATTGGCCTTGACCCACTTGAACACCAGGCCGGCGACGTAGATGGCGAAGGTGGGCGGCGTGTTGTAGCGCGAGTGTTCGGCTGCCACGTTGGCGTAGTCGAACGCGGACGGGCAGATCGGCAAGGCGTGGCCGATCAGGTCGCGGCGCGCGATGACCATGGTCACGCCCGCCGGGCCGGCGTTCTTCTGCGCGCCAGCGTACATCATGCCGCAGCGCGTCACGTCCATCGGACGCGACAGGAAATGCGAGGACGCGTCGACGACCAGCGGCACGTCGGGGGCGCCCAGCGCGGCGGTGTCGGGCCAGTCCATGAACTCGACGCCGCCGATGGTTTCATTGCTGCACAGGTGCAGATAGGCCGAATCCTGGCGTACTTGCCAGGTATCGACCGGCGGCACCCAGGTCAGCGGCGCCAGCTCGCGGCCATCCAGCTGGATGGCCTGCTCGCTGCTTGCCGCCACATGGGTGCTGCCGTAGCGGCCGGCTTCCTTGTACGAACGCTTGGACCAATGGCCCGTCACGACGAAGTCGGCCGCCGGCGTACCGCGGCGTCCCATGAGATTCATGGGGACGATGGCGTTTTCCCCGGAACCGCCGCCCTGCATGAACATGACGGCGTAATCCGCCGGCAGTCCAAGCAGGTCACGCAGATCGGACTCGGCTTCATCGCAGATCTGCACGAAATGCTTGCCGCGATGGCTCATTTCCATCACGGACATGCCGCTGCCGTGCCAGTCCAGCATTTCCGCAGCGGCTTGCTGCAGCACCACCTCGGGCAAGGCCGAGGGGCCTGCCGAGAAGTTCCAGGGGCGGGCCATTATTGCTCCGTAGGTTCCGTCGAATCCGTCGAGTCCGCAGCGCCGTTGTCGTCGCCGCCATCCGCGTCCTGGCCGTCTTCGTCCAGGTCGCCGTCATCGTCCGCATCGCTTTCCACGACGCGACGCACGCCGGACAGGGAACTGCCGTCGTCGACGTTGATGAGCGTGACGCCTTGCGTGGCGCGGCCCATTTCGCGGATTTCAGAGACGCGGGTGCGCACCAGCACGCCGCCGGTCGTGATCAGCATGATCTCGTCCGAAGGCATGACCAGCACGGCGCCCACGACCTTGCCGTTGCGCGAGCTGGTCTGGATGGCGATCATGCCCTTGGTGCCGCGGCCGTGGCGCGTGTACTCGGTGATCGGCGTGCGCTTGCCGTAACCGTTTTCGGTGGCGGTCAGCACGCTTTGCGTTTCGTCGCCAGCCACGAGCAGCGCGATGACGGTCTGGGTGTCTTCCAGCATCATGCCGCGCACGCCACGGGCGTTGCGGCCCATCGGACGCACGTCGTTCTCGTCGAAGCGCACGGCCTTGCCGGCGTCCGAGAACAGCATGACGTCATGCTGGCCGTCGGTCAGGTCGGCGCCGATCAGGTAGTCGCCGTCGTCCAGGTCCACGGCGATGATGCCGGCCTTGCGCGGGTTGGAGAAGTCGGACAGCGGGGTCTTCTTGACCGTACCGCGCGAGGTCGCCATGAAGACGTAGTGGTCTTCGCTGAATTCCTTGACCGGCAACACCACGGTGATCTTCTCGCCTTCGGCCAACGGGAACATGTTGACGATGGGCTTGCCGCGCGAATTGCGCGTGCCTTGCGGCACTTCCCAGACCTTCAGCCAGTACACGCGGCCGCGGTTGGAGAAGCACAGCAGGAAGTCGTGCGTGTTGGCGATGAACAACTGGTCGATCCAGTCGTTTTCCTTCATGGCCGTGGCCTGCTTGCCGCGTCCGCCACGCTTTTGCGAGCGGTACTCGGACAGCGGCTGGCTCTTGATGTAGCCGCCGTGCGACAGGGTCACGACCATGTCGGTCGGGGTGATCAGGTCTTCGGTGTCGAGCTCGGTGGCGTTGAGTTCGATTTCCGAGCGGCGCGTATCCTTCGCGCCGGTCGAGAACTCCGCCTTGATGGCCTGCAGCTCTTCGCCAATGATCGTCGTGATGCGCTCGGGGCGCGCCAGGATATCCAGCAGGTCGGCGATGGTGGACATGATGTCCTTGTATTCGCCGACGATCTTGTCCTGCTCCAGCCCGGTCAGGCGTTGCAGGCGCATGTTCAGGATTTCCTGGGCCTGCGTGTCGCTCAGGCGGTACAGGCCGTCGCCCTGGAGGCCGAACTCGGCGCCCAGGTCGTCCGGACGGAAGGCCGCGCGGCCTCCCGGCGTATCGCCGTCGGCGCGCGACAGCATTTCGCGCACCAGCGACGAATCCCACGACTTCGCCATCAGTTCCTGGCGCGCGACCGGGGGGGTCGGCGCCGCCTTGATGATGGCGATGAAATCGTCGATGTTGGCAAGCGCGACAGCCAGGCCTTCCAGCACGTGGCCGCGTTCGCGGGCCTTGCGCAACTGGAACACCGTGCGGCGCGTGACCACTTCGCGGCGATGCTGCAGGAAGTAGTCGATCATCTGCTTCAGGTTGAGCAGGCGGGGCTGGCCGTCGACCAGCGCCACCAGGTTCATCCCGAAGGTGTCTTGCAGTTGCGTGTTCTTATAGAGGTTGTTCAGGACGACCTCGGGAACCTCGCCGCGCTTGAGCTCGATGACCAGGCGCATCCCGTCCTTGTCGGACTCGTCGCGGATGTCCGAGATGCCTTCGATCTTCTTGTCGTTGACGAGCTCGGCGATGCGTTCCTGCAGCGTCTTCTTGTTGACCTGGTAGGGGATCGCGTCGACCACGATGGCCTGGCGGTTGCCCTTCTCCATGTCTTCGAAGTGGGTCTTGGCGCGCATGATGACGCGGCCGCGACCGGTGCGATAGCCTTCGCGCACACCGGACATGCCGTAGATGATGCCGCCGGTGGGGAAATCGGGGGCCGGGATGAGCTCCATGAGCTCATCGACCGAGCAGCCCGGATTGCGCAGGCAGTACAGGCAGCCGTCGACCACTTCCTGGAGGTTGTGGGGCGGAATGTTGGTGGCCATGCCCACCGCGATGCCCGAGCTGCCGTTGACCAGCAGGTTGGGCAGGCGCGACGGCAACAGCAGCGGTTCTTGTTCGCTGCCGTCGTAATTGGGGCCAAAGTCCACCGTTTCCTGGTCGATGTCGGCCAGCAATTCGTGGGCGATCTTGGCCAGGCGGATTTCGGTGTAACGCATCGCCGCGGCGTTATCGCCGTCGATCGAGCCGAAGTTGCCCTGGCCGTCGACCAGCATGTAGCGCATGGAAAAATCCTGCGCCATGCGGACGATGGTGTCGTAGACGGACTGGTCGCCGTGGGGGTGGTATTTACCGATGACGTCCCCGACGATACGCGCCGACTTCTTATAGGCGCGGTTCCAGTCGTTGTTCAGTTCGTGCATCGCGTAGAGCACGCGCCGGTGGACAGGCTTGAGGCCGTCCCGCACATCCGGTAGCGCCCGCCCGACGATCACGCTCATCGCGTAATCGAGGTAACTGCGGCGCATCTCTTCTTCCAGCGATACCGGAAGCGTCTCCTTGGCAAAGGAATCCATATATATAACGACAGAATCGTGTAAGGAGGAACCCGGGCCGGGTAAACAGGAAATTCTATCATCCGATTCCCGTAGAGGTCAGAAGGCGCTCCCCAAGTAGCGCCTCGACCGGCCGGAGCGGAAGATATGGGGCGGCGACCGACCGCGCGTCCGCCCGCGTCCCGCGGCCCTGTTGTCAAAAACCAACATGGAAAACCGAAGGAGCGCCGAAAACGTCATATCCAGCGCCAATGCGCCTCTCCAGGGAAGCCAAAGCCCCCCAAATGCCTTAAGATTGTTTCCAGCACGCAGGAAACCCAGTAGCTATTCCTTTGAACCAGCTCTTGGCGTTGCTATACTGGCCCCGTTTTCCTGATATGCGGCGGGGGTTCGCTGCGAGTCACTTATCCAGCTTCAAGCTCAACGAGGAGAAACATGAACAAACCCTCCAAATTCGCTCTGGCGCTCGCCTTCGCCGCCGTCACGGCCTCTGGTGTAGCTTCCGCGCAAACCGTGGACAACTGGCGCAACCCGTTCGGTGACGTTTGGAAGAACGGCACGAACGAACTGTGCTGGCGCGATGCATTCTGGACCCCGGCCACCGGCATCCCCGGTTGCGACGGCGTTCCGGTTGCACAACAGAAGGCGAAGCCGGCCCCGATGGCGGCCAAGGTCGTGTTCAATGCTGACACGTTCTTCGACTTCGACAAGTCGACGCTGAAGCCCGAAGGCCGTCAGCTGCTGGACCAAGTCGCCCAGCAAGCTCGCGGTATCGACCTCGAAACCATCATTGCTGTGGGCCACACCGACTCGATCGGTACGGAAGCCTACAACCAGAAGCTGTCCGAGCGCCGCGCCGCTTCGGTCAAGACCTACCTGGTCAGCAAGGGTATCGACCCGAACCGTATCTACACGGAAGGCAAGGGTGAGCTGAACCCGATCGCTTCCAACAAGACGAAGGAAGGCCGCGCCCAAAACCGTCGCGTTGAGATCGAAATCGTGGGTAGCCGCAAGTAATTGCTGGACTAGCTACAATAAGGGGGCCTCGCATAGCGAGGCCCTTTTTTTCGCCGGCCACGCACCAAAGCGGTGCAGGGCTGCGCCGCCCCTCCCTCGCCCGGCGCGACGGACCCCTCTATATATAGAGTCATAGAGTCGCCTTACGCTGAACCTGCCCATGACTACGCAAACTCACGACACCGCCCGCCCCGCCATCAACGCCGACCAGGCCGAAATCGACAAGTTCGGCGCCCTGGCCAGCCGTTGGTGGGATCCCGAAAGCGAGTTCAAGCCTCTGCACGCCATTAACCCGCTGCGGCTGGAATGGATCCAGGAATGCGCAGGCAGCCTGGCGGGCAAGAAGGTGCTGGACGTGGGCTGCGGCGGCGGCATCCTGTCCGAAGCCATGGCGCGCAGCGGCGCCGAGGTCACCGGCATCGACCTGGCCGACAAGTCCCTGAAAGTGGCTCGCCTGCATGGCCTGGAATCCGGCGTGAAGGTGGAGTACCGCAAGGTTCCCGTAGAGGAACTCGCAGCGGAACAACCCGGTCAGTACGACGTGGTGACCTGCATGGAAATGCTGGAACACGTGCCGGACCCGGCGTCCGTCGTGCGCGCCTGCTCGACCCTGGTCAAACCGGGCGGCTGGGTGTTCTTTTCGACGCTGAACCGTAATCCCAAGTCCTTCCTGTTCGCCATCGTGGGCGCCGAATATGTCCTGCGCCTGCTGCCGCGCGGCACGCACAGCTATGACCAGTTCATCAAGCCCAGCGAGCTGTCGGCGGCCGCGCGCGGCGCCAACCTGGAACCGGTCAGCATGCGCGGCATGGAATACAACCCGATCACCCAGATCTACACCCTGTCTTCCGACACCTCGGTCAACTACCTGATGGCTACCCGCAAATGAGCGCCCTGATCCTGTTCGACTTCGACGGCACGCTGGCCGACACCGCCCCCGACCTGGCCGCCGCGGCCAACCGCCAGCGCACCCGCAAGGGCCTGGAACCGATGCCCTACGAGGCCTTGCGTCCGGTCGCATCCCAGGGCGCGCGCGGCCTGCTGCGCGTGGCGCTGGACTTGAAGCCGGGCGACGCCGACTACGAGCCCACCCGCCTTCAGTTCCTGGAAGACTACGCCGCCGGCTCCACCGTCCACAGCAAGCTGTTTCCCGGCATCGAAGCGCTGCTGGCGGACATCCGCAGCCGCGGACTGTCCTGGGGCATCGTGACCAACAAGGTCACCTACCTGACCCTGCCCATCGTCGAATACCTGGACCTGACGCGCGACAGCGCGGTCCTGGTCTGCGGCGACACCACGGCGCACGCCAAGCCGCACCCGCTGCCGCTGCAGCACGCCGCGCGCGAAGCCGGCTTCGCCGTAGACCGCTGCGTCTATGTCGGCGACGACCTGCGCGACATCCAGGCCGCGCACGCGGCAGGCATGCCCGCGGTGGCAGCCGCTTACGGCTACGTCGGCGAGGACGACAACATCACGGCCTGGGAAGCGGAAACCTGCGCCAATACCCCCGCGGAACTCTGGTCCGCCATCCATCCGCTGCTGCCCAGCGATCTGCGCTAAGTCTGCACGGCCGGGCCGCCATGCGGCCCGGTTCCGGCCTTTTGGTTGTTCGCAGGAATTAGTTGAGTTACCCGAACAATATTTCCGACACCAGGGTCTTTATCCTGAAACCATAGTCACTTAAAGTGTGACTCATGCAAGGCATGCGGGTGCTTCCCGATTGCCTTTTCCGGCTGATGCCGGCAGTTGCGGCCAGTACCATCCGCCGCCACTGATCCCCGCACCGGCGCCTTTCGGCCCCGATGCTCTGCCCGGCGCTCCGGCCGGCGCACCCCTGACCTTTTTTTAGACCGCCCACAACGCCGCCCGCGCGCCGCCATCCCGCGCCGCGCCAGAGGAATGCCTATGCTATTGCCCATCCTGTTACTTTCCGCCGCCGGCTTCACCATCCTGACGACAGAGTTCCTGATCATCGGGCTGCTGCCCGGCCTGGCCCGCGACCTGGACGTCACCGTGTCCCAGGCCGGCCTGCTGGTATCGCTGTTCGCCTTCACGGTGGCGGCGACCGGTCCGCTGCTCACGGCGCTCATGGCCAATATCGAGCGCAAGCGGCTGTTCATCGGCGTGCTGGTGCTGTTCGGCCTGTCCAACGCCCTGGCGGCCGTCGCGCCGAACATCTGGGTCATGGCCGTGGCTCGCCTCGTCCCTGCCCTGGCTCTGCCCGTATTCTGGTCGCTGGCCAGCGCCACGGCCGTGGAGTTGGTCGGCCCGGCGCGCGCCGGCCGCGCCATCTCCATGGTCGCCTTCGGCATCGTCGCGGCCACGGTGTTCGGCATCCCCATTGGCGTGCTGATTTCCGACGCCTTCGGCTGGCGCGCCGCCTTTGGCGTGCTGTCGGCGGTGGCGTTCGCCAAGGCCCTGCTCTTGCTGTTCGCCTTCCCCAGCACCCGCATCCGCGCCGATAGCGTCAAGCTCATCACGCAACTGCGCATCCTGCGCAATCCGATCGTGGTGGGACATGTGCTGCTGTCGCTGCTGGTTTTCACTGGCATGTTCACGGCCTACACCTACCTGGCGGACATGCTGGAGCGATTGGCCGGCTTCAACGGCCAGATCGTCGGCTGGACCATGATGGCGTTCGGCGCCGTCGGCTTGATCGGCAACACCCTGGGCGGCCGCATGGTGGACCGCAGCCCGCTGGGCGCGACCGCGCTCTTTTCGGCGCTGATGGCGGCCGGGCTGGCCGTGATCGCCCCCGTGATGCAATCGCATGGCCTGCTGGCCGTGGCGCTGGGCGTCTGGGGCATTGCGCAAGCCGCCCTCTTCATCGTCTGCCACGTGCGGCTGATGAAATCCGCGCCCGAAGCGCCGGCCTTTGCCGCGTCCCTGAATATTTCGGGCGCCAACACCGGCATCGGCCTGGGCGCCGTGGTCGGCGGGTACGTCATCGACAACTACGGGCTGGCCTCGCTGGGTTGGGCCGCGGCCGTCATCGTCGGCGTCTCCGTGATCCTGGCCATCGCGCTGATGGCGGCCTCGCGCCCGCGCCGGGAGCCCAAGGCGGCCTGCGCCAACGCCGCCTGACGCCCCGCCTGTATCGTCTGCGCCACGCCCGGGCATGGCGGCGCAGACGATGCAGCAGGCTATGGCGTTTCCCAGTACAATAGATGTTCTTGGGGCCGATCCGGATTCGACGTGGGTCGCGAAACAACTCAGGGCATGCCGAGCACCAGTACGCTCGTTAAACCACTGGAACACTACAAACGCCAACGACGAGCGTTTCGCTCTCGCCGCTTAAGCGGTGAGCCGCTGCACTGATCTGTCCTTGGGTCAGGCGGGGGAAGGCAACTTCCTAGGGGGGCAACCCTCGAACCGCAGCAGCGACATTCACAAGGAATCGGTTTGAACTGGGGTCACACGGTTCAAATTTAAATTACGTGAATCGCTCTGGTCCGGCCTGTCGGTTGGCTAAGTCCAGGGTTAAAACCAAATAAATCGACTACGCATGTAGAACTGGTTGCGGAGGGCTTGCGGACGGGGGTTCAATTCCCCCCGGCTCCACCAAATACCGCAGAAGGCCGGTCTGATTCAAAGTCAGACCGGCCTTTTTTATTTGCCTGCGCCAACCGCGCGCCGGCTACCCAGGATGTCGCGCTTCTCCTGCTCCAACCACCGCCGCTGTTCCACCAGAAAATCCATCAGCGCCCGTATCTTGGCCGGCATTTGCGCCCGCGACGGCACATAAAGAAAGAATCCCGGAAATGGCTTGCACCACGGCCGCAGGACGCGCACCAGCGTGCCCTCGGCCAGTTGCTGGCGCACGCACAGGTCGATGTGCTGGACCAGCCCTACCCCCTGCACCGCCGCGCGCAGCATGCTGTCATCGTCGTTGAAGACGGCGTTGCCCTGCGGTTCCAGCACGATCGTGCGGCCCTCGGCATCGGGGGAGTTGAACGTCCAGCGGTCTATCGTGCCGCTGGTGGTGTAGCGGTAGGACAGGCAGTTGTGCCGCATCAGGTCGGCGGGCGTTTCGGGGATGCCGTGGCGCTCGAAGTAGGCCGGCGCGCCGACGATGGCCATTTCCAGCATGGGGGTCACCGGCACCGCGACCATGTGTTCGTCCAGGCTTTCGCCCAGCCGGATGCCGACGTCCAGCCCTTCGGCCACGATGTTGGCGAAGCCGTCGTTCATGACCAGTTCCAGCCGCAACTTCGGGTAGGCCGCCAGGAAGCGGGTCATGCCCGGCTCCAGCAACAACCTCGCGGCCGGCCGCGAGGTGTTGATGCGGATCAGCCCGGCGGGCTCGGCGCAGGCCTCGCCCAGTTCGCCGACTGCGCGCTCGATGGACGCGAGCGCGGGCGCAAGCGCATCGAACAGCCGTTGCCCTTCTTCGGTCAGCGACATGTCGCGGGTCGTGCGATGCAGCAGCCGCACGTTCAGCTGCTGTTCCAGCGCCTTCAACTGCTGCGACAGGGCCGCGCGCGACACTTCCATTTCCGACGCGGCCTTGGTGAAGCTGCGATGGCGGGCGATGTGCGCGAACCAGGCGAGCGCGGGGAGTAGCGAAGGCGACATGGGCATATTGGTAAGCATAGCTTAACTCTCATGTCCTTCAATGCGTATTTATCTTAATCAATGGCGCTCCTAAGATGACTCCATTGCATCACTGATCACCCCATCCTCTGGCACACACCGCCCGACAAGGAAACCATCATGACCTCGACCACCATCAAGCACGTCAGCTACAGGAACCTGGGCTGGGACACGGCCGCCGACCTCTACCTGCCGCCGGGTTTCGACGAGAAGAAAAAGTATCCGGCCATCGTCAGCACCCACCCCATCGGCAGCTGCAAGGAACAGACCAGCGGCAATGTGTACGGCGCCGGGCTGGCCAAGGAGGGCTTCATCGTCCTGGCCTTCGACGCGAGCTTCCAGGGCGCCAGCGGCGGCGAGCCCCGCTATATGGAGGATCCGGCCATCCGCGTGTCCGACATCCGCTACGCCATCGACTATCTGCAGTCGCTGCCCTATGTGGACGAGAACCGCATCGGCGCGATCGGCATCTGCGGCGGCGGCGCCTATACCATCCACGCCGCCATCACCGACCACCGCATCAAGGCGCTGGCCTCGATCACCGGCGTGAATTTCGGGCGCCTGATCCGGGAGGGTTTCGCCAATTTCGATCCGGTGGCCGCGATCGAGGCCATGGCCAAGCAGCGCACGGCGGAGGCCAAGGGCGCCGCGCCCCACATCATCAATTACCTGCCGGACTCGGTGGAAGCGGGCAAGCAGGCCGGCATCACCGACATCGACCTGCTGGAAGCCACCGAGTACTACAAGACGCCGCGCGGCCGGCAGCCCAATGGCGCGACCAGCGGTTTGTACTCCTTCAATAGCGCCGCGATGGGCTGGGATGCCTTCCTGAACGCGGAAGTGCTGCTCACCCAGCCGCTGATGGTGGTGATGGGCAGCAAGCCGGGCGGCTTCGGCGCCTACCGCGACGGCTGGGAAATCTACGGCCGCGCCGGCTCCAGGGACAAGCGCATGGTGCTGGTCGAAGGCTGGTCGCACTACGACCTCTATGACAAGCCCGAACCCGTGGCGCTGGCCATGGCCGAGCTGGTTCCTTTCTTCAAGCAGCACCTGTAGCCACGCAGCAACGCCGGCCACTGGCCGGCGCTGTGCTCAAGCCTCCAGCCTGAACTGCGGCAAGGTGATCTCGTCCGATACCTGTTCGAAGCACACCCGCACCCGGCTTCCTATCCGGACCGCCTCGGGCGGGCTGTCGATGATGTTTGCCATCATGCGCACGCCTTCGTCCAGGTCGATCATGGCGACGACATAAGGCACTTTTTCGCTCAGGGCCGCGTTGCTCGGGCGCCGGTTGACGGTGTAGGTGTAGACGGTGCCCTGGCCTGCGGAGTCGATCCATTCGATGCTGTCGGACAGGCAGGCCGTGCAGAATTCGCGCGGATAGAACTGGCGCGTCTTGCAGCAGCCGCACTGCTGGATGACCAGGCGGTTTTCCTTCGCCGCATCCCAGTAGGGCTGGGTGATCCGGGTCGGTTGCGGCAGCGGGCGTTGGGCGAGATCCATGGTCAGACTCCGAGTATCAGGGTGGTATTGCAGGAAAAAACCAGGCCGGGCGCATGTACCAAGGCCAGCTCGGCGCGGGGCAGCTGACGCTCACCGCATTCCTTGCGCAATTGGTGCACGGCCTCGAGCAGCAGCAGCATGCCGAACTGGCCGGGATGGTTATAGGACAGGCCGCCGCCCGAGGTATTGATGGGGAAGTCGCCTCCGGGAGCCAGGCGCCCGTCCGCCACGAAGGCCCCGCCCTCCCCGCGCTTGCAGAAGCCCAGTTCCTCCAGCGACTGGATCACGCCGATGGTGAAGTGGTCGTAGATCTGCACCACATCGATGTCGGCTCGCGTGACGCCGGCCATGGCCAGCGCGGCGTCCGCCGTCTGCGCCACATTGGTGTCCAGCCAGTCCGCGGTGTTGAAAGGCGTGTAGTGGTGCGAGAAGGATTCCGCGATGCCCATCACGTAGACCGGCGGCCGCTTGAGTTCGCGGGCGCGTGCCGCGGACGTGATGATGACCGCGCCGCCGGCGTCGGTCACCAGGCAGCAGTCGCGCTGGCGCAGAGGGTCGGCAATCATCTTGGACGCCATGACTTCCTCGATCGAGGTGTCCTCGCGGCGGTAGGCCTTGGGATTGAGCTGCGCCCATTTGCGCGCCGCCACCGCCACTTCGGCCAGGTCCTTGTGCGTGGTGCCGTAGCGCTGCATGTGCAGCTGCGCCACCATCGCGTAGTAGCCGATGGGGCTCAGCTGCCCATACGGCGTGATGAACTGCCCGCGCGGCATGCGCATGTCTTCGGGCGTGCCGCCCACTTTGCGTGTGCCGTCCGAAAGCTGGGTGCTGCCATAGGCCACCAGCGCCACCTCGCACATGCCGGCCTCGATGGCGGCCATGGCGTGGCGGATGTGCATGACGCTGGACATGCCGCCCACGCTGGTCGAATCGACGTAGCGCGGCCGTATGCCCAGGTATTCCGCAAGGTGCAGGCCGGCGAACTTGTCGTCCACGTGCGCGAACACGCCGTCGACGTCCTTGAGCGTCAACCCGGCATCACGCAACGCGCGGGCCGCTGCCTGCGCCTGCAGGTCCAGCGAGGTCATCCCGGGCACTTTCCCCAGGTCGGATTCCGCGGCGCCGACGATGGCGACCGATTTCGAGAGATGCTTGCTCATGTAGGGATCTGTTCCTGTCGAAGTCGAAGAAGAAGGTTCAAAGCGTCCGCGCGATCAGCTCGCGCATGACCTCCGAAGCGCCGCCGTAAATCCGGTTGGGCCGCACGTCGGTGTAGGCGCGGGCGATGGGGTATTCGCGCATGTAGCCGTAGCCGCCGTGGAACTGCAGCAGGTCGTCGATGGCGCTGGTAGCTTCAGAAGCCCACAGCTTGGCCATGGCCGCGCCGCCGGCATCGAGCTCGCCATCCAGGTATTGCTGCACGCAGCCGTCGACGAAGGCGCGGGTGGCGGCGGCCAGGGTCTTGATGTCGGCCAGCTTGAAGCGGATGTGCTGGTTGTCGATCAACGCCTTGTCGAAAGCGCGCCTGTTCTTGGTGTAGTCGACGGTCCATTGCAGCGCGCTCTCCAGCGCCATGGCGCAGCGCACCGCGATCATCAGGCGCTCGCGCACCAGTTCCTTCATCAGATAGCCGAAGCCCTGCCCCGGCTCGCCCAGCATGTCCGCGTCCGGCACGAACATGTCCTGGAAAAAGAGTTCGGCCGTGTCCTGCGCCTTCTGCCCGACCTTGTCCAAAAGGCGTCCGCGGGTGAATCCGGGCGTCGCGGTATCGACCCAGAACAGGCTGATGCCGCGGGCGCCGGCGGCGGGATCGGTCTTGGCCACCACCAGCACGCGGTCGGCATGGAAGCCGTTGGTGATGAAGGTCTTCTGGCCGTTGATGACATAGCCGCCCGGCGCCTTGGCCGCCGCCGTGCGTATCGCCTTGACGTCGCTGCCCGCGCCCGGCTCGGTCATGGCGATGGACGCCACGATGTCGCCCTGGGCCATGCCGGGCAGGTCGCGCTGCTTCTGGCGTTCGCTGCCGAAGTTCAGCAGGTAGGGCGCGACGATGTCGGAATGGGTGGTGAAGCCGGTGACGCCGGTGGCCAGCGCGCGGGCGATCTCTTCCACCACGATGATGGTGTGCAGGAAGTCGCCGCCGCCCCCGCCATATTCCTCGGGCGTGCTGGGCAGCAGGATTCCGGCCGCGCCGGCCTTGCGCCACAGCTCGCGCGGCACCAGGCCTTCCTGTTCCCATTGGTAGTGATGGGGCGTGATCTCTTGCGCAATGAAGCGCGCCACCGTGTCGCGGAACAGTTCGTGCTCCGCCGAGAAAAGCTTGCGCTGCGGGTTCATGCGGTCTCCTGGTCTGTCATGGCGGGCCGCCTAGGCCTGCGGCCAGTAGCGTTGCTTGACCAGGCGCTTGAGCAGCTTGCCGGTCTCGGTGCGCGGCATGTCGCTGGAAAAGTCCACGCTCTTCGGGCACTTGATGGGCGAGATCCGGTCGCGGCAGTAGGCGATGAGCTGCTGCGCCAGGTCGGGGCTGGCGGCGGCGGGATCGCGCAGTTGCACCACCGCTTTCACCTCCTCGCCGAACTCCGTGTTCGGCACGCCGACCACCGCCACGTCGGCCACCGCGGGATGCGTGCTCAGCAGGTTCTCCGCTTCCTGGGGATAGATGTTGACGCCGCCCGACACGATCATGTTGGACAGGCGGTCTGTCAGGTACAGATAGCCGTCCTGGTCCAGATAGCCGATATCGCCGTAGGTGGCCCAGCCGCGCGCGTTGTAGGCGCCGCGCGTCTTGTCCGGATCCTTGTGATATTCGAAGGAGCCGCCGCCGGAAAAATAGATGACGCCAGGCTGGCCCGCGGGCAGTTCGTTCAGCCCGTCCTCGCTCATGATGTGGGCCTGGCCGAACTCCGGCCGGCCGACCGAGCCGCGGTGCGCCAGCCACTCGTCGGAGCCCAGCGAGGTGCGTCCCACCAGTTCGGTGCCGCTGTAGTACTCGTACAGGATCGGCCCCCACCACGCGATCATCGCCTCCTTGACGTCGGCCGGGCACGGCGCGGCCGCGTGCACCGCGTAGCGCAGCGTGGACAGGTCGTGGCGCGCGCGCTCCTCTGGCGGCAGGCGCAGCAGGCGGATGAACATGGTCGGCACCCATTGCGAATGGGTAACGCCGTAGGTGGCGATGGCCTCCAGCGCCGCGGCCGCGTCGAATTTTTCCATCATGACGCAGCTGCCGCCCGCCCGCAGCGCCGCCATGTTCCAGCGCACCGGGGCCGCGTGGTAGAACGGCGCGGTCGACAGATAGACGGTGTCGCGGTCGAAGGCCTTCCAGGCGCTGCTGGGCGCGTCGCCGACGCGGAAATAGCGGTTGGCCACGGACAGCGGGCGCTTGATGCCCTTGGGCAGTCCGGTGGTCCCCGACGAATACAGGAAGTCCGTGCCCTCCGGGGTTTCGGGCAGGGCCACGTCGTCGGCGTAACGGCCGGGCCAGTCTTCGTACTGGATCGCGCTGGCGTCCGCGCCGTCCATGCTCACGCGCAGCACGCCGCGCGCGTCCAGCGCATCCGCATCCGTTTCGGCCTGGGTGTGGCCGGAGTAGAACAACACCCGCGCGTCGCAGTTCTCGATGATGTAGCGCGCTTCCTCGCGCTTGAGGTGGCGGCTGATGGTGGTGTAGTACAGGCCGACGCGGTGCGCGGCCCACAACAGTTCGAAGAAGCGCGGATGGTTCTCCAGGAACACCGCGATCACGTCGCCGGATTGCAGGCCGGCGTCCAGCAAGGCCGCCGCGCATTTGCGGCTGCGCAGTTCCAACTCGCGCCAGGTCACCGTGGTGCCGGACGGAATCATGCGGTAGGCGATGCCATCGGGCATCTCCCGGGCATGGGCTTCAAGTACAGACATGGTTCACCTCTGGTTTCTCTCAATGCGCCAGGCTGGCGGCGCCGTGGCTCAGCACCACCGTGCCGCGCTCGTGCGCCAGCGCGCGGAATTGCAGGCGGTCGCCGTCGCGCCAGATCTCCACGCGCAGCGTCTCGCCTGGAAAGAACGGCGCGGAAAAACGCGCGGCGATGGCGCCCAGGCGTTGCGCCCCCCCGGGCGCGCAGGCCTGCAGCAGCGCGCGCGCCGCCATGCCATAGGTGCACAGGCCATGCAGGATGGGCCGGTCGAAGCCCGCCGTGCGCGCCATATGCGGCAGCGCGTGCACCGGATTGAGATCGCCGTTCAGGCGATAGAGCAATGCCTGCTGCGGCAGCGTGGCCAGCAGCACGACCTGATCGGGCTCGCGTTGCGGCGTGGCCGGCAAGGCCTCGGGCGGTTCGTCGCCCTGGCCGAAGCCGCCATCGGCGCGGCAGAACGACACATGCTCTACCGTGGCCAGCGGCGCGCCGCTGTCGGCGTCCGAAATGTCGCGCACGGTCACCACCAGCGCACCCTTGCTGGCGCCCTTGTCCACCACCCGCGTGACGCGGGTCTGGCTGCGCACCGCGCCGGCCGCGGCCAGCGGCGCGTGGAAGGTCATGCGATGCTCGCCGTGCAGGATCTTGACCCAGTCTATGCCGGTGGCCGGATCGGCGGCCCAGCCGTTGGGCGCGCCGATGGTGGCCAGGAAAGTCGGCACCACGGCCGTCCCGTCCTCGTGCACGTAGCGCAGCTCGGCTTCATCGGCAGGGTCGCTGCCGTAGCCCAGGCCCAGCGCGTAGATCATGCAGTCGCGCGCGCTGTAGCGGTCGACGCGATCCTCGAACTTCCAGTTGCGCAGGTTTTGATAATCGATTGCCATGGATCATGCCTCCCTACGCATGCCGGCAGCGCCAGGCCGCCGGCATGCTGGTCATTCCGCCTTGATGCCGGCGGCCTTGATGATTTTTTCCCAACGGTCTTTTTCCGACCGGATGAAGCTGTCGAACTCGGCCGGCGTGCCGCCCAGCGGAATGCCGCCCTGCTGCGCCAGCTGCTTCTTCACCTCTTCATCGGCCAGGACCGCGTTGAGCTCCGTGTTCAGCCGCGCGACCACCGCCGGCGGCGTGCGCGCCGCGACCAGTACGCCCAGCCAGGCGCCGACGTCCACATCGGGATAGCCTTGCTCGGCCAGCGTCGGCACATCGGGCAGGATCTGGCTGCGCTCGCGGGTGGTAACCGCCAGCGCCCGCAGCCTGCCCGCCTTGACCAGCGGCGCGACGGTGATCACGTTCTCGACCGTGAAGTCGACCTGGCCCGCGACCAGGTCGTTGGTCGCGGGCGCGGCGCCCTTGTAGGGCACGGTGACCGCGGTGAAGTCCAGGCGGTTCTTCAGCAGCTCTCCGCCCAGGTGTCCGGACGTGCCGATCATGGAAACCGCCATGGACAGGTTGCCCTGCTTCTTGCGGGCATAGTCGCGGAACTCCGCCAGCGTCTTGACCGGCGCGTTGGCGTTGACCACCAGCGCGTTCGGCATGGTGATGATGCGGATCACCGGAGCGAAGTCGGACATTGCGTACGGCAGCTTGCTGTACAGCGTGTAATTGACCGCGTTCGGGCCGCTGCTGCCCATGACCATCGTGTAGCCGTCGGGCTCGGCGCGCAGCAGGCCTTGCATGCCCAGGATGCCGGCCGCGCCTGCCATGTTCTCCACCACCACCGGCTGACCGAGCCGCTCTGACAGCTTCTTGCCTATCACCCGGCTGGTGATGTCCAGGATTCCGCCGGGCGAACTGGGCGCGATCAGGCGCAGGGGTTTGTTCGGATAGTCATCGGCCGCGTGCGACATCTGCGGCAAGGTTATTGCGGTCATCAGGCCGGCCAGCACTGCCAGCGTGTATCGCCTGCGTGTGTTCATGTATGTCTCCTGATTGGTTTTTTGTCCGCGGGCTTGTGGCGCCCGCTGTCTCGAATCCGGCGTACGGACCCGTTGCCGCGCGTCAATCCACCTTCATGCCGGTGGCGTCGACCACGCCCTGCCACTTCTTCACTTCGCCCTTCAGGAAGGCCCGGGCCTCTTCGGGGCCGCCGGTCAGGGGCCGGGCGTAGATCCGGTCCATGAACTCCTGCACATCGGGCTGCTTGTTGATGTCGGCCACGGCATCGGCCAGCTTCTTCAGGACTGGCGCCGGCACCTTGGCGGGCGCCGCCATGAAGTACACCGCTTCCACGTCGTAGCCCTTGAGGCCGGCCTCCTCGATGGTGGGCAGGTCGGGCATCGCCTTCATGCGCTCGCGCCCGGTCACGGCCAGCGCCTTCAGCTTCTTGGACTGCACCAGCGGGATGGCGGTGGAGACGCTGCCGAACATCATGTCCACCGTGCCCGACATCAGGTCCACCTCCGCCGGCGACACCCCCTTGTAGGGCACGTGTGTCATGTCGACGCCGGCCATGACCTTGAACAGCTCGCCCGCCAGGTGGATGGACGAGCCCATGCCGGCCGAGGCGAAGGTCAGCTTGTTGCCGCCGGCCTTGGCCTTGCGCACCAGGTCTTCGACGCTCTGGATGCTGGAGCCGGGCGGCACCACCAGAATGTTGGGCGTGGACGCCACCATGCCTATGGGCATCAGGTCGCGCTCCCAGTCGTAGGGGTTGCGCTTCATGGCGGCGTTGGCCGCCACATAGTTGGCCGCCATCGCGATCGTGTAGCCGTCGGCCGGCGCCTGCGTCAGCGCCTGGATCGCGATGTTGCCGCCGGCGCCCGGGCGGTTTTCCACGATGAAAGTCTGGTTGAAACGTTCGCCGAGCTTTTTGGCGTACAGGCGGGCAAGCAGGTCGGTGGCGCCGCCGGGCGCGAAGCCCACGTACACCCGCACCGGCTTGTCCGGATAAGCGTCGGCCCCGCTGGCTGCGCCCGCGGCAGCCAGGCTCAGTACCGCGGCCAACAATCCCTTCAACATTGCCATGAGTCGATCTCCTTCCGTTTTTTTAGAGATATGGGAATGCCGGGCCTACTTATTTCCGACATGCCGAACAGTATAACGACGTGCCGATATTAATTGTCAAGAATTCCGGTGATGTGTATATTTGTTCGGAACCTCGGAATAAATTCAAACCTGCCAGGCGCCTATCCCGGGATGTTGGATTTCGGGTCCAGGGCGCCGGGCGCCATCAGCTACAGAAGGGGAATGGAGATGGACCTGCAACTCACCGGTAAAGTCGCTGTCATCACGGGTTCCGGCCGCGGCATCGGCTATGCGTCGGCATTGGCCCTGGCGCAGGAAGGCGCCCGCATCGTCATTACCGACATCAACCCCGAATCGGTGGAGCATGCGGTCGGCAGCCTGAAGCAGGCCGGTCACGAGGCTATCGGCGCCGTGCTCGACGTCTGCGATGCGGAACAGGTCCAGACCATGGCCGAGCTGGCCGCGCACAAGTTCGGCGGCATCGACATCCTGGTCAACAACGCCGGCTTCACGCGCGACAAGTACCTGCTCAAGATGCCGGTGGAGGACTGGGATTCGGTGGTCGACACCATCCTGAAGGGCGCCTACTACTGCACCAAGGCCGCCCTGCCCTCGATGATGGAAAGGAAGTGGGGCCGCGTCATCAACATCGCCTCGCGCGCGCACTGGGGCAATCCCGGCCAGACCAACTACTCGGCCGCCAAGGCCGGCCTGATCGGCTTCACCCGCGCGCTGGCGCTGGAACAGGGCAAGTTCAACATCACCGCCAACGCCATCGCCCCGGGGCTGATCGAAACGCCACTGGTGCGCGGCCTGTCCACCTACGAAACCCTGCGCACCAATGCGCTGGCGCGCCAGCCGGTGCCGCGCCTGGGCGCGGTCGAGGACATCGCCAACGCGGTGGCCTTCCTGGCTTCCGAGCGGTCCTCCTTCATCACGGGCGAACTGCTGCACGTGACCGGCGGCCGCTACGCGTCGTAAAACGCCCCTCCCATCCGGAATCCGATCAGCCATGCAAAGCGCAAGCCCAGCCAGCCAGCCCCCGCTACCCATCCAGCCGCCGCTGGAGGTCGGCCACCATTTCGAATCCGCCGGCCGCACCATTACCGAAAGCGACATCGTCAACTTCGCCTGCCTGTCGGGCGATTTCAACCGCCTGCACGTCGACCACGAATACGCCAGCGCCACGCCCTTCGGCCAGCGCATCGCCCACGGCCTGCTGGTGCTGTCCGTGCTGTCCGGGCTGACCACCCAGTCCAGCGGCTACCGCCAGCTGGAGCCCTACGTGCTGGCGCTGATCGACATCAACTGCCGCTTTCCCAAACCCACCTTCATCGGCGACACCATCGTGGTGCGGGTAACGGTGACGGAAAGGACGAAGCAGTACCGGCCCGGCAAGGACAAGGTGGTGTTCCGGCGCGAAGCCATCAATCAGCGCGGCGAGGTAGCGGCCCAGGCCGACTTCGCGATGGTGCTGCGTTCCATGGAGGGTCAGGCATGAAGCCGTTCGCAGACCTCAGCCGCTTCGTCAATCCGCGCAACATCGCCGTGGTCGGCGCGTCCGCCCGTGAATCCAGCCAGGGACGCCGCCTTTACGACAACCTGGCGCTGCATTCCTCGGTGCCAGGCGAGATATACGCAGTCAATCCCGCTTACCAGGAGATAGGCGGTCGGCCTTGCTGGCCTTCCATCAGCGCCTTGCCACAGGCCGAGATCGACGTGGCCCTGATCATGATCAACGCCTCGCTGGTGCTGGATGCCTTGCGGCAATGCGCGGCGCGCGGGATTCCTTTCGCGGTGGTCATGACCTCCGGCTTTTCCGAGGCGGGCGAGGAAGGCCAGCGGCTCGAACGCGAGATCGCCGAGCTGTGCGAAGCCACCGGCCTGCATGTCTACGGGCCGAACTGTCCGGGCTTCGTCAATGTCCGCGACCGGCTGGGCATGACCTTTTCGCCCGCCTTCAAGGACGATCTGAATACCGGCTCCATCGGCCTGGCAACCCAGGGCGGCGGACTCGGCCGCAACCTGCTGCAAGGCCTGTCCTACGGCCAGGGCGTGGGCCTGTGGTTTTCCGCCGGCAACGAGGTCGACCTGGAGATTCCTGACTTCATTGCCCACATGGCGAACGATCCGAAAACCAGCGTGATCGCCTTGCTGATGGAAGGCGTGAAGGATGGCAGGCGCTTGACCGCCGCGCTGGAGCTGGCGCGCGCCCGCAACAAGCCGGTGGTGGTGCTGAAGGTCGGCCGCTCCGAAGCCGGCGTGCGCGCCGCGCAGTCGCATACGGCGTCGGTAGCCGGCACGGCCGCCGTCAACAGCGCGGTGTTCCGCCAATTCGGCGCTATCGAAGTGGACGACCTGGACCAGTTGCTGGCGGTCTCGCGCCTGCTCACGCGCATCACGCCCAAGAGCGGCAATGGCCTGTGCATCTATACGTTTTCGGGCGGGACCGCCGCGCTGGCCGCCGATATCGCCGGCGCCGCCGGCCTGCCGATGGCGTCCTTCGCGCCCGAGACCAAGGCCGCCTTGCGCAAGCTGCTGCCGGACTTCGCCAGCATCGACAACCCCGTCGACACCACCGCCGACATCCTGCGCAACCCCGAGGCCTCGGCGGCCTGCCTGCGCGCCATATGCGCCGACCCGGCGGTGGGCACGGTGCTGTTCCCCATCCCCATGGATTACGGTTCCATCACCGACGGCATGGCGCAGGCCATCGCCACGGTGGCGGCCGAAACCGAAACCCTGATCGTGCCGGTCTGGATGAGCCGGCGCCTGGGCGGCGGCTTCCAGCTGCTGGAAACCGCCGGTTTGCTGCCGTTCCTGTCGCTGTCGGATGCGATCGCGGCGCTGTCCAAGGCCATCCCTTGGAAACGGCCCGACCGCAGGGCGGTTGCGCCCCCCGCGCACGTGGACGCCGCTACCAGCCAGGCCTGCATGCTCAGCGAAGCCGCGGCCAAGGCGATGCTGCGCGCGGCCGGCCTGCCGATACCTGAAGGGGTGGTGGCCGCCAGCGCCGACCAGGCGGCCCGCGAAGCCGAGCGCCTGGGCTTTCCCGTGGTGATGAAGGTGGTCAGCGCCCAGATCGCGCACAAGACCGAAGCGGGCGGCGTCAAGCTGGGCATTGCCAGCGCCGGCGCGGCGCGCGAAGCTTATGCCGCCATCCGCGAATCCGTCGCGCGCCATCATCCCGATGCCGTCATCGACGGCATCCTGGTGGAACGCATGCTGCCGCCGGGCGGCCGCGAGGTGCTGGTCGGCGTGCACAGCGATGCGGCCTTCGGCCTGGTGCTGACCTTCGGCCTGGGCGGCATCTTCGTCGAGACCATCCGCGACGTGGCGCACCGCATGGTGCCGCTGTCGCGCGACGATGCTCGCGCCTTGCTGCGCGAGATCCGCCATGCCGACGTGCTGGACGGCGTGCGCGGCCAGGCGCCCGCCGACCTTGCCGCGCTGGAGGACCTGATCCTGAGGGTATCGGACTTTGCCTGGAGCCGCCGCGACGCCTTGCAGGAACTGGAGCTCAACCCGGTCTGGGTCGGCGCCGAAGGACAGGGCGCGATGCCGCTGGACGCGCTGATCGGCCTGCGCCCCGGCGCGGACGCCGGCCTGGAGCAACGCCCATCATGACCGCCGCCGCAACGCCCTCCTCGACCATATCCGCCTAGGACTCGCATGGACTTCTCACTGGACTCCACCCAGATCGAATTGCGCGATTCGCTGCGCCGCTACCTGGCGGCCGAAGTCGCGCCCATCGTCAACCGCTACGAGGCCGAAGCCCGCGTGGTGCCGCAGGACATGGTCCGCGCCATGCGCGACTTCGGCCTCCTGGGCGGCATGCTGCAGGAAAAGGACGGCGGCTACGGCCTGCCGATGACGACCTACGGCGTGCTGATAGCCGAGCTGGCGCGCGTCTGGCCGTCGCTGCGCAGCATCGTCAGCACCAGCAATCTCGCGGCCTCGGTGCTGAGCGACGGCGGCTCGCCCTATCTCAAGGAAAAGTACCTGCCGCGCGTCCTGTCGGGCGACGCGATCGCCAGCTTCGCGCTCAGCGAACCCAATATCGGTTCGGACGCCGCCCATGTCGAAACGCGCGCGGTGCAGACCGAGACCGGCTGGCGGGTCAACGGCCGCAAGCTATACATCAGCCTGGGCACGGTCTGCGAGCTGGGCGTGGTATTCGTGCAGACCCAGCGGGATGGCGGCGAACGAGGCGTGTCCTGCCTGCTGTTCGAGCGCGCCATGCCGGGCTTCTCGTCCAGCCCCATCGACAAGATGGGCATGCTGAGCTGCCCGCTGGGCGAGCTGCTGTTCGAAGACGTGGAAATCCCCGCCGCCAACCTGATCGGCACGGAGGGCAAGGGTTTCGCGCTGGCCAAGAAATACCTCAACATCGGCCGCTGCGTGGTGGCGTTTTCCGCGCTGGGCATCGCCGAGGCCGCCTATGAGGCGGCGGTAAAATACGCCGGCGACCGGGTCCAGTTCGGCCGGCCCATAGGCGGCTTCCAGCTGGTGCAGCATATGATCGCCGACATGATGACGCTGGTCGAAACCTCGCGCCTGCTGTGCTGGCGCGCCGCCGACGCGCTGGACCGCAACGCCGCCGACAGCCAGATGCTATGTTCGATGGCCAAGCGCCATGCCACCGACGCCGTGCTGCGCGTGGCGGAACTGTCCATGCAGGTGCATGGCGGCGCGGGCTACACCACGCTGTTCCCCGTCGAGCGTCATTACCGCGACGCCCGTCACCTGAGCATTGCCGAAGGCACCAACCAGATCCAGGCCCTACTCATGGCGCAGAGCGTACTGGGCATTTCCGCGTTGAAATGACCAACTACGCAAACGCCCAGGCCGGCTCCCCTATCCACTCCGACATCCTATGCCGCAAATCCTCCCTACCGCACAGCGCGTGCTGCAAGTCTTCGAAGTCTATGCGCGGGAACGCCGTCCCCTGACGAATTCGGAAATGGCGCGCTTTCTCGACCTGGCCGACAGCAGTTGCTCGGACCTGCTCTACACGCTGCGCCAGGCAGGCTACCTGCTGCGCACGCCCAAGTCGCGCTACTTCCACCCGACCGGCCGGCTGCTCGACGTGGCCCAGGGCATTTCGGCGGCCGACCCGCTGCAGGCCTTCGCGTCCGAAGCGCTGGAGATCCTGACGCGCCAGTCCGGCGAATCCTCGATGTGCGGCCTGCTGGACGGCAACAAGGTGAAGATCTACGCCAGCCAGGAAAGCCCGCGCGCCTTGCGCTACGTGGTGCAGCCCGGCACCACCTTCGACCTGCAGGTCGCGGCGCTGGGCAAGGCGCTGCTGGGCGAGATGGACGCGGCGGAACGCAATGCGCTGATCGACTCGCTGCCGTATGAGCACGTCACGGCCAGCAGCATCACCGACCCCGCCACCTTGCGCGCGCAGATCGAATCACAGCAGGCCAAGCACTATTTCAACAGCCGCGACGAAGGCAATGAAGGCGTGTCGGCGGTTGGCATCGCGGGGCGCGTGGGAGGCCAGCTGACGGCCCTGTCCATCGTCGGCCCGACCCACCGCATGGACGCCAACATGGAGAAGTACGTCCAGATCATCCTGGACGCGCGCGCTGAATTTTTCGAATCCTGAGAACCCGACACATCATGGAGTGACGATAGGCATGGCTGGTCCCCTGAGCGGATTTACGGTGGTGGAGATGGCCGGTATCGGACCTGGCCCCTTCTGCGCCATGATGTTGGCGGACATGGGCGCGGACGTGATCCGCATCGACCGGCTTGCGCCCGGTTTCCTGGGCGGCGGCGGCACCATCATCGACCGGGGCCGGCGCACGATCGCGCTGGATCTCAAGAAGCCCGGCGCGACCGACATCGTGCTGCGGCTGCTGGACCAGGCCGATGCCCTGCTGGAAGGCTTCCGGCCGGGCGTGATGGAAAGGCTGGGCCTGGGGCCGGACGAATGCCTGGCGCGCAATCCGCGGCTGGTGTACGGACGCATGACGGGCTGGGGCCAGGACGGCCCGCTGGCGCAGGCGGCCGGCCATGACCTGAACTACATCGCCATCACCGGCGCGCTGCACGCCATGGGACATGCCGAACTGCCGCCGACGCCGCCGCTGCATCTGGTCGGCGACATGGGCGGCGGCGCGATGATGCTGGCCTTCGGCGTGCTTTGCGGCCTGCTCGAGGCCGGCCGCACGGGCCGGGGCCAGGTGGTGGACGCAGCCATCTGCGACGGCGCGTCCCTGCTGGCCAGCGCCTACCACGGCAAGCTGCGGGACGGCGGCTGGGTCAACCAGCGCCAATCCAACATGCTGGACGGCGGCGCCCATTTCTACGGCTGCTATGCCTGCGCGGATGGCAAGTACGTCTCCATCGGCGCGATCGAACCGCAGTTCTACCGCCTGCTGCTGGAGCGCTGCGGCATCGACGACCCGGACTTCCAGCAGCAATGGGAACGCGCGCAATGGCCGCAGCTGCGCGCCAAGCTGGCCGGCATCATCGCGGGCCGGACCCGCGAACAATGGTGCGCGCTGCTCGAAGGCACGGATGCCTGCTTCGCGCCGGTGCTGGACTTCGAGGAAGCGCCGCGACACCCGCATCATCAGGCGCGCGGCAGTTTCATCGAAACCGGCGGCATCGTGCATCCCGCCCCCGCGCCGCGGCTTTCGCGCACGCCCGGGCAGGCCCGCGCAGTGCCCACACCCGGCGCGCACACGGAAGAATTGCTGGCGGAACTGGGCCTGGCGCAAGCCGAGATCCAGGCCCTGCGCGAACGCGGCGCCATCGCCTGAGCGCCCGCGGCAGCTTGCGGCCCGGTCCGCGTGGCGCGGCCCGGCCATCATGGAAGGCAGACATGGAGACCGATCCGATGCAAGTCATCTCTAGCGAGTTCAAGACCCTGCTCTATGCCGTGGAAGGCGGAGTCGCCACCATCACGCTGAACCGCCCCGCCCAGCGCAACGCGCTGGACATGGTCATGCGCGAAGAGCTGGCCCATCTGGTGGGCGAAATCAGGCGCGACCGCGGCGTGCGCGTCGTGATCCTGGCCGGCGCCGGCGGCGCCTTCTGCTCGGGCGGCGACATTTCCACCATGGGCTCCGGCGGCTCCGCCGAGGAAGCGCGCGAGCGCATGGCCAGCCTGCTGCTGACGATAGAAGGCCTGATCACGCTGGACCGGCCGGTGATCGCCGCGGTCGACGGCCCGGCCTATGGCGCCGGACTGGGCCTGGCCCTGACCGCCGACCTGATCCTGGCCTCGCCGCGGGCGCGCTTCTGCCTGTCCTTCCTGCGGCTGGGGGCCATCCCCGATTGCGCCACCATGTATACCCTGCCGCGCATGGTGGGATTGCAGCGAGCCAAGGAACTGGCCTTCTCCACCCGCGAGTTCGGAGCGCAGGAGGCCCGCGACATGGGCATCGTGTTCGAGATCCAACCGCAGGAGGCCATCCACGAACGTGCGCGGCAGATCGCGCTGTCCATGGCCGAACTGCCCATGGCGGCGCTGGCGATCACCAAGCGCGGCTTCAATGCCTCGCTCAACAGCGACCTGAACGCGATGCTGGACCTGGAAGCCGCCGGCCAGGGGGTGGCCCGTTCCACCGACTATCACCGCGAGGCGGCGGGCCGATTTCTCGACAAGGTGGCGCAACGCTTCCAGTGGCCTGCGGCCGACGCCAGATAAGGCATATCGTTTTCTTCGAGCGCGGCGCCCGCCGCTCTGCTTCTAGCCCGGGGGGCGCGCACTTGCCCGCCGCGCCAGCGTGCAGTAGTACTCGGCCGCCGGCGTCAGCGGCAGGCCGGCGCGCTGCACGATGCATACCGGCGGCGCCGGCAGCGGTTCCTTGACGCGGATTTCCTGGAACACGCCTTGCAGCAGCGGATACCGCAACCATTGCACCGGCAGCATCATCAGCAGGTCGGAATTGGTCAGGGCGGTGATGAAGGTCAGCGCGGACTGGGCCTTCAGGGCCAGGTGCGGCGGCGGCAGGCCATGCTTCTCGAATAGCGGACCCAGCTCTTCTTCGGCCTTGTGCGTGATGGAGGTGGTAATCCATTGCGCCCCGGCCAGGTCACGCAGGGAGCGGGCGCGCGCCAGCGGATGGCCCTTGCGGCCGATGATCACGCGCGTGTTGTCGAAGAGCTTTTCCACCTGTAGTTCGCCAGGCGTGCGCGTGGGCACTGGCCCGATATAGAAGTCCACGGTGCCGTCCAGCAGGGACGCTTCCACCAGCGGGTAGACCCCGTCGATGATTTCCAGATGGGTGTCCGGGTAGCGCGCCCGGAACTCGCGCAATACTTCGGCGAACAGTCCCAGATGCGGCGCCGTAGACATGCACAGCGTGACCCGTCCGCGGGATTCCCCGTTCAACTGGCCGATCTCGTCGCGCGCGCGCTGCAGCTCATGGCGTATGGCGTTGGCCCGCCTTAGGAACACGGCGCCCATGGGGGTCAGGCGCACGCCCTTGGCATGCCGTTCGAATAGCACGCACCCCAGCTCTTTCTCAAGTTCGCGGATGCTGCGCGAGATGGCCGGCTGCGGCGTGTCCAGATGCCGGGCCGCGGCCCTGACGCCGCCGCGTTCGGCCACGGCCAGGAAATCCCGCAGGGTGTTGAGCTTCATGCCAAGTGATTCAGATTTGATATCGATAAGCCAATTCTGCCATCTTTCAGCATCGGCGGCATAGGCCTAGGATGCGTCCAAAGCCTGCAAGGAAAGCAGGCAAC
Source organism: Achromobacter sp. GD03932 (assembly GCF_029839485.1). NCBI lineage: Bacteria > Pseudomonadati > Pseudomonadota > Betaproteobacteria > Burkholderiales > Alcaligenaceae > Achromobacter > Achromobacter sp. GD03932. The sequence continues at coordinate 26,416 of NZ_JAOCAT010000028.1, read as the reverse complement.
CGAGGAGACCGAAGGTGGAGAAGCGAGCCTCGCCCCGCGTGCTGATCGTGGGCGCCGGACCGGCCGGACTGAGTCTGGCGATCGAACTGGGGCACAGGAAGATTCCGTGCCTGCTCATCGAGCGCAATGACCGCGTGGGATACGCGCCGCGCGCCAAGACGACCAATGTGCGCACACGCGAACACCTACGCCGCTGGGGCATCGCCGACCGCCTGCGCGCGGCATCGCCGCTGGGCGCCTACTACCCCTCCAACGTCGTGTTCTGCACCCGCCTGGCCGGCTTCGAGCTCGCGCGGCACGAGAACGCCATGTATTGCGCCCCCGGCCGCAATCCGCTGTACTCGGAACACGCGCAATGGATTCCCCAATACACCGTGGAAGAGGTCTTGCGTTCGCATGCGGCCTCCCTGCCCGGCGTGGAGATACGGTTCCGCTCCGAACTGCTGGACCTGACGCAGGATGCCGGCGGCGTGCGCGCCCGCTTGCGCGATCTGGCGCAAGGCCGCGACATCGAACTGGAAGTGGATTACCTGGTGGGAGCCGACGGCGCCCGCAGCCTGGTGCGGGACCTGATCGGCACGCGCATGGAAGGCAGCTACGGGCTGTCCCGCAACTACAACATCGTGTTCCGCGCCCCCGGACTGGCCCAGGCTCATCGGCACGGACCCGCCATCATGTACTGGCAGATCAACGGCGATGCGCCCAGCCTGATCGGCCCGATGGACAGCGGCGACACCTGGTTCTTCATGCCCACTCATGTGGACCCGCAGCGGCGCGCCAACGACATCGACGCGCGCGCCATGATCGCCCGCGCCACCGGCATCGACCTGCCTTACGAGGTGCTCAGCAGCGACGAATGGACCGCCAGCAAGCTGCTGGGCAACCGCTACCGCCAGGGGCGCGTCTTCCTGGTGGGCGACGCCTGCCATCTGCATCCGCCCTTCGGCGGCTATGGCATGAACATGGGGGTGGCCGACAGCGTGGACCTGGGCTGGAAGCTGGCCGCGGCGCTGCAAGGCTGGGGCGGCCCCGCCCTCATCGACAGCTATGAACGGGAACGCCGGCCCGTGCACCAATGGGTACTGGACGAAGCCGAACACAACCATTCGATTCTCGGCAATCATTTGCTGGCCGACCATCTTGAAGACGCCGGCGCCGCGGGCGAACAGGCCCGCCAGGAAGCCGGCGCGCGCATCTGCGCGGCCAAGATGCGCGAGTTCGCCACCCTAGGCGTGGTGCTGGGCTACCAATATGGGGACTCTCCCGTCATCGTGCCTGACGGCAGCCCCGAGCCGGCCCGGGACTTCATCAACTACACGCCGTCGTCCCGCCCGGGCGCCCTGGCCCCGCATGCCTGGCTGCACGACGGCAGCTCGCTGTACGACCATTTCGGTTCGGGCTTTACGCTGCTGGCCTTGCCCACGGCGGCCGCCCGCGACGTCGATGCCGCCGTATCCGCGGCGCGGGCCGCGGGCGTGCCCTTGACGCTGATCCGCCCGGACGAAGGCGGCGTCGCCAACCTCTACCCCGCCCCCCTCACCTTGATCAGACCCGATCAGCACGTCGCCTGGCGCGGCGCCGCCTGGCCGGATACCGACCTGTACGCCCAGGTGACGGGGCGCACCTGAAACCACGACCGGCGGCGCGCTGCCCCGCGCCACCGCAATCCCAGTCTAGCGAGATCCGCCACCAAGGCGGACGACACAGGAGACCAACCATGATCCGCAATGAAGATCTGGCGCATGCCGAACAGGCTGTCGCCGGCTTTCGCAACCGCGTCCTGCCCTTGCTGTTCGCAGGATATCTGCTCAACTTCCTGGACCGCACCAACATCAGCTATGCGCAGCTGCAGATGGGCGCGGACCTGGGCATCTCCCTGGCGGCCTACGGGTTCGGCGCGGGACTGTTCTTCATCGGCTACGCCAGCGTGTGCGTGCCCGCCAACTTGGCGCTGCAACGCTTTGGCGTCAGGCGCTGGCTGGCCTGCATGTTCCTGGCCTGGGGCCTGGTCTCCTGCCTGATGGCCGCGCTGCACGGCGAAAAATCGTTCTACGCGCTGCGCTTCCTGCTGGGCGTGACGGAGGGCGGTTTCATCCCCGCCGTCAATTTCTACATCGCGTCCTGGATTCCGCCGCGCTACCGCAGCCGCATCAATTCGATCTTCATCATGGCGCTACCGCTGGCCATGATCTTCGGCGGGCCGCTGGCGGGCGCGCTGTTGAAGATCGACGTCGGCATGCCGGGCTGGCGCTGGCTGTTCCTCATCGAAGGCCTGCCCACCATGCTGCTGGGCCTGCTGATCCTACGCTACCTGCCCGGCACGCCACGGGAGGCCCATTGGCTCAGCGACGACCAGCGCCAGGGTTTGCGCGCCGTCATGGAACACGAGGCTCCCGCCCGCGCCGCCTCCCCCTCCGCTTCCTGGACGCACGGATTCGCCGTCTTCCGCCAGCCCATGCTGTGGGGCTTGCTGCTGATCTTGCTGGCCGCGTATGCCGCGACCTTTGCCCTGGCGTACTTTCTTCCCACCATCCTCAAGCAGCTGTATGGCATCACGCCGCTGGAAATCGGCGCGCTGCTGATGATCCCCAACGTCGTGGCGCTGGTGTTCAGCTACGTGGTCGGGCGCAGCAGCGAACGCACCGGCGACATCCGCTGGCACCTGGCGATCGTCTGCCTGGCGGGCGCGGGCGGCTTCCTGATGCTGCACGGCGCGGCGACGGTGTCCCTGGCGGCGTTCCTCGCCGTGGTATCCATCATCACCGGCTACACCATCGCGTACTACGGTCCGCTCAATGCCGCGGTGCAGAACTACATCGGCGCAAACGCCGGCCCCCTGGCGCTGGTGACGACCATTGGCTCGCTGGGGGGCTTCTTCGGCCCGACCTTGACCGGCGCGGTCATGCAGGCCAGCGGCGGCGAATGGGAACTCGCGGCCCAGGTGTTCGCCCTGGCGACGCTGGCGAGCGCGGGCCTGGCAATCCTGTGCGTGCGCAACCGGCGCGCGGCGCCAGCCGCGCAAGCCGCGGCCTCCGGCACCTGAAATCCACACAACCTACATAGCGAGTCAGACATGAGCACGAATACTCAAGCAAGGATCGCCGTCATCACCGGCGGCGCAAGCGGGATCGGCCAGGAATGCGCGCGGCAGTTGCGCGCCGAAGGCTGGCAGGTCGTGGTGTGGGACCGGACCGCCGCGGATGACGCCGTCGCCGTCGATGTTTCGGACTACGCCAGCGTGGCCCGCGCGGCGGCACGGCTGGACGGCGTAGACCTGCTGATCAACGCCGCCGGCATCGCCGGCAGCCGTGCCCCGGTTGCGGAAAAGGACCCGGCGGAATGGGCCCAGGTCCTGGCGGTGAACCTCAACGGCACCTTTTATTGCGCGCATGCCCTGTACCCGGCGCTGCGCGCCCGCGGCGGCGTCATCGTCAACATCGCATCGGTGGCCGGCATGGTCATGATGAAGGGCCGCGCCCACTACGCCGTGTCGAAGGCCGGCGTCGCGACGCTGACGCGGTCGCTGGCCAATGAATGGGCCGAAAACGGCATCCGCGTCATCGCGGTGGCGCCCGGCTACGTCAAGACGCCCTTGATCCAGCATTCCATCGACGCGGGCGAACTGGACGAGGCGCGGCTTGCGGCCATGCATCCGCTGAACCGCCTGGCAACCACCCAGGAAATCGCGGCGTCGATCATCGCGTTGACCAGGCCGCCGTTCCTGTTCATGACCGGCTCGATCGTCACGATCGACGGCGGCATGACACTGGGTAAATAGTGCGGGGTATCGCGCGAAAGCAACAGATTGTCCCCAAATTTTCCAGCAACCCCCTTTCCATGAAATAAACCGTCACATATTACGATTACTTTCAATACATAATCTACGCAAGAAAATGCCACCGGCGTAGGGGGCCCGCTCTTGCGATGAAAGTCCTTTCCATATTCGGGACCCGTCCCGAAGCGATCAAGATGGCCCCCCTGGTGTCCGCGCTACAAAGCGAACCCCGGATCCAGAGCGTCGTCTGCGTGACGGGCCAGCATCGCGAGATGCTGGATCAGGTGATGGCCCTGTTCGACCTGCGGGCGCAGCACGACCTGGACATCATGGTGCCTAACCAGACGCTCAACGGCCTGTTTGCGCGGCTGATCAGCCGGGTGGACAGCGTGCTGGAGGCGGAGCAGCCCGATTGCGTGCTGGTCCACGGCGACACCAGCACCGCATCGGCCTGCGCGCTGGCCTCCTTCCACCGCCGCGCCCGCATCGGCCACGTCGAAGCCGGCCTGCGCACCGGCGATCTGGCCAAGCCCTTCCCCGAGGAAATGAACCGCCGCGTGGTCGACGCGGTGGGCGACTGGCTGTTCGCGCCCACTGCGCAATCGCGCGCCAACCTGCTGCGCGAGAACCTCTCGGGACGCATCACGGTCACGGGAAATACCGTCATCGACGCGCTAGCCCTGACCTGCGCCAAGCTCGCGCCCGAAGGCGCGCTCGCGCAGCAATTGGCGGCGCGCTACGGCTGGCTGGATCCGCAGCGCCGCCTGCTGCTGGTCACCGGGCACCGGCGCGAGAGCTTCGGCGAGGGCTTCCGGAACATCTGCGCCGCCCTGGCCGAACTGGCGCGGCGCGAGGACCTGCAGATCGTCTACCCCGTGCACCTGAATCCGCAGGTGCGCAACGTGGTGATGGCGCAGCTGGACGGCCTGTCGCGCGTACATCTGATCGCCCCGCTGGATTACCTGGACTTCGTCTGGTTCATGCAGCGCGCCTACCTGATCCTGACCGACTCGGGCGGAGTGCAGGAAGAAGCGCCCTACCTGGGCAAGCCGGTGCTGGTGATGCGCGACGTCACCGAACGCCCGGAAGCCGTGCAGGCCGGCACGGTGACGCTGGTCGGCACCGATACGCAGCGCATCCTGGCCGAAGTGAACCGCCTGCTCGACAACCCGGAACTGCACGCCTCGTTCTCACGCCGCATCAATCCCTATGGCGACGGCCTCGCCAGCCTACGCATCGTCGACGCGCTTTGCGGCCGCGCCGTATCCGAGTTTGCGCCTCAAGCACCGGCCGCGGCCCGTTAGCCGCCCCACGCCCCTCACCACCGGAGCCCTCATGCCCCATGCCCCGCACTCCCCCGCCGCCCGCACCCTCTGCCGCGCCCTGATCGCCGCCGGGTTGCTGCTCCCCTTGGGAGCGATGGCCAGTCCCGCGGGCGACGCCTTGCGGCGCTTGCTGGGCGACGACTGGGTCACGCGCGACACCAGCCTGGAAGACCTGGGCATCCGCGAACCGGTGGTGCTGAGCAACAGCGACGCGCGCCAGGAGTTCTACCTGCCGGTGCCGCGCGGCGTGCCGATAGCCGACGCCACGCTGGACTTCGACGCGCGCTACATCAAGGGCGAACCGGGCCGCGCCAGCATGGTGCTGTGGGTGGACGGCGTGCCGCAGACGGCGCAGCGCATCGCCGACGGCGAGGGCTCGGCCACGCGCAAGCTGAGCGTGGAGCAACGCGTGCGCGACACCGGCTTCGTGCGGCTGGCGGTGGACTGGCAATCGGAGATCGCGCAGCGCCAGTGCGAAAGCAACCGCGCCACCGCCAACGCCTTGATGGTGTCGCCGCGCACGCGCCTGAGCTACCGCTACGACGCATCGGCCATCGGCAGCCTGGACGAAGCCTGGAGCACCCTGCCCGGCAAGCCCGTGCTGATGGTGGCGGGCGCCAAGCTCGACCAGCAGGCCTTCGACAGCGCATGGCGCATGGGCGTGGCGATGGAGCGCAGCGGCAAGCGGGTTGCGGTTCGCGCCTTCCCGGCAGTCGGCGACGAGATCGACACCCGCGGCCTGCAGGCTCCAAACGGACTGGGGCAGGTGCCGGCTTTCGCAGCCCTGGCGGCCAGTGACAAGCACAAGCTGGGCAACGCCGCGGAGATCGGCGCGCTGCTGGTCATGGGCGCCCCCGCCGTGAGCGGCGACGTGGTGATCGCCGACGCCGCGCTGCGCGCCCGCTACAACGAGGCGCTGGACGCCTTGCAGGCGCAATTGGCGCAGGACGCCGACGCCGCAGAGGCCTTCAAGGCCTGGCGCCAGCGGCGCATGCCCCTGGCCGGCCAGGACCTGCCCTCCAAGGAGATCCGCCTCGCGCCGCTGGGCCGGCAGGCGGTCATCGCCGTGGCCGCCGATGCCGGCGCGCAGGGCGCGGGCGCCTTCGACACGGCTTGGCGCCGCATCCTGGTCACGCGCCAGGCTCAGGTCAAGACGGCCGAACCGCCGCAAGCCTCGGGCGAAGACGGCATGCGCCTGACCGCGCTGGGCGGATCGTCCGCCAGCTTCGACGTGGTCGCGCGCGGCGACTGGAACGCCACGTTCGCGCTGGCCGCGGTGTCGGCGGACGGAAGCATGCCGGACGAACTGGTCATGGACCTGGCCGCCGCGCCGGGCGCCTCCGCCACCCGCCCGGTCGCCTCGGTGTTCTGGAACGGCATCCTGCTGGCCGCCAAGCAGATGGACGCCGACGGCCATCCCGAACGCCTGACGGCACGCGTGCCCGGCTACGCCCTGGGCCTCACCAACGCGGTGCGCGTCACGTTCCAGCGCCAGCCGGTATCGGTCGATTGCAACGAAATCCCGCAAGGCTATCCCGTCAACGTGCTGCCCACCAGCTACGTGAAGCCGGGCCGCGCGCAGCCGGACGGCACCTTCGTGGGACTGCTGCCGCTGTTGGCGGGCAGTCCCCAACTGCTGATCCCCGACGGCTATCTGGCCGACGCGCCGGCCAGCCTGCAGCGCGTCATCGGCATCGCCACGGCCAGCGGCCTGTCCGCCACGCGCGCGGCGCTGTCGCTCACGCCTGCGGGCCAGGCGGCCAAGCCCGGCGGCCCCTTCGTGGCGATGGAAGTCGCGGTGGATGGCGCCAAACCCATGGTCAAGGTCACGGACCGCAAGCAGCTGACGGTGGACGGCAAGAACGCGCCCTGGCTCGACATTTCCGGCCTGGACAACCTGAGCACGGCCGAAGTGGTGCGCGCGGGCGGCCAGGACGGCCTGCTGTGGCACACGCTGGGCCAAAATCCGGTGATGCCGCAGGCGCCCTTCGTGCTGAACCGCGGCAACATCGCCATCATCGGCGCGGCGGGACCGCTGGCCTGGATCGACAGCGCCAATCCCGCGGCGGGCCAGCCGCCGGGGGCGGGCGCAAGCGCCTTCTTCGAATGGCGCAACTACCTGTCGTGGAGCGTCCCGGCGATGAGCGTGGGCCTGCTGGTCCTGCTCCTGATCCTGATCGCCGCATTGCGCGTCACCCGCAGGAAGAACAAGGACAGCAAGTAACCCGGAGGCGCCATGTCCTCGCTTTACTGGCCCTACCTCATCGCCGACTACTACCGCGGCCTGGAGATCGTGACGGCGGTGGTCGGCGTCATCATCCTGCTGTCCAGCCTGGACGACCTGTTCATCGACGGCTGGTTCTGGCTGCGCGAACTGCGCCGCGGGCTGACGGTCAAGCGCCAGTATGCGCCGCTGAGCGCGGAACAGTTGCGCGCCAAGCGGGAACAGCCGCTGGCGATCATGGTGCCGGCCTGGCTGGAATATGACGTGATCGCGCCCATGCTGGAGAACATGGTGTCGACGCTGGAATACAAGAACTACATGATCTTCGCGGGCACCTACCAGAACGACGAGCGCACCATCAAGGAAGTGGAACGCATGCGGCGGCGCTACCGCCAACTGATACGGGTGGAAGTGCCGCACGACGGACCGACCTGCAAGGCCGACTGCCTGAACTGGATCGTGCAGGCCATCTTCGCGCAGAACGCCCAGCAGCCCGAACCCTTCGCCGGCGTGATCCTGCACGACAGCGAAGACGTGCTGCACCCGCTGGAGCTCAAGTACTACAACTACCTGCTGCCGCGCATCGATTTCATCCAGTTGCCGGTCACGTCGCTGGAGCGGGAGTGGCACGAACTGGTCGCCGGCACCTACATGGACGAGTTCGCCGAATGGCACACCAAGGACTTGGTGGTGCGCGAAAGCCTGTCCAAGATGGTGCCGTCCGCCGGCGTCGGCACCTGCTTCTCGCGCCACGCGCTGGAGGTGCTGGCGGCAGAGACCAACAACCAGCCTTTCAATACCGACACGCTGACCGAGGATTACGACATCGGCGCGCGCCTGGCCCAGCGCGGCATGCGCCAGATCTTCGGCAAATTCGAGGTCGAGTACGTGACGCGCCGCCGTTCCTGGTTCGGCCTGGGGCGGGAGAAGATCTCCGCCATCAAGATGCCGCTGGGCGTGCGCGAGTACTTCCCCAACACCTTCCGCACCGCTTACCGGCAGAAGGCCCGCTGGACGCTGGGCATCGGCCTGCAAGGCTGGCAACAGGTGGGATGGACCGGGTCGCTGGCCACCAAGTACCTGCTGTTCCGCGACCGCAAGGGACTGTTCACATCCTTCATCGCGATACTGGCCTATCTGTTGCTGGCCAACTTCTTTCTCTTCTATCTGGCCGACCGCTTTGGCTGGTGGAAGGTCTACTACCCCTCCTATTTCCGTCCGGGCGGCTGGCTGGTGACGCTGATGTGGCTGAACGCGGGGGCCCTGCTGCTGCGCGTGGTGCAACGCGCGTACTTCGTCGGCCGCATGTACGGCTGGGAGCATGCGCTGCTGTCCATGCCGCGCATGATCGTCGGCAACTTCATCAACGCCATGGCGGCGGCGCGGGCTTGGCGCCTGTTCATCGGCCATCTGATCACGGGCAAGCGGCTGGCCTGGGACAAGACCATGCATGACTTCCCCTCCACCGACCAGTTGGCGCAGCAACGCCAGCGCCTGGGCGACCTGCTGCTGTCCTGGCAGGCCATCGATCACCAGATGCTGGAGCAGGCGCTGGAGATCCAGGCGCGCGAGAAGCGGCCGCTGGGCGAAATCCTGATGGAACGGGGCTGGCTCGACGAAAAGACGCTGCACGAAGCGCTGTCGTTCCAGCAAGGCGCCCCGACGCAGACCGAACACCCCGCGGACCCGCTATCGCACAGGCCCACACCTCCATGACCGTCATTTCCCGTACGCTGGCTTTCAGCGCCCTGCTGTGCGTGGCCGCAGTCCCTCAAGCGGCCGCGCAACCCGCCGCCGCAGCCGAACGTCCGCTGGAAGGCGACGCCTACCAACTCGCCGACCAGGCCTACAAGCAGTACGACGCCGGCCATTACGAAACCGCCCAGATCATGGCGGAGAACGCCATCCGCCTGCGGCCCGACGTGGCCCGCCTGCGGCTGCTGCTGGTGTACGCCCTGGAAAAGCAGGGCAAGCGCCAAGAGGCCGCGCGCGCGGCCGATGCGGCGATCGCCGACGGCCTGGGCACGCCCGAACTGCGCCAGGCCAAGGCCAACCTGCAACGCCCGCCCGCGGTAGCCGCCACGCCCGCGCAGCCTGCGGCGCAAACGCCTGCGCAAGCTTCCGGGCAGGCGCCTGTACAACCCCCCGCCCCTGCCCGCAAACCCGCGCCGCAAACCCCTTACCAGCGCGCCTATCCCGTGGCGGCGCGCGCCTATGCGGACTATGGCCGCCAGGACTACGCAGCGGCGGCGGCAGGCGCCGAACGCGCCTTCCGCGCCGTGCCCAGGCAAGGCGAATGGGCCTTGCTGTGGGTGGAATCGCTGGGCGCGCAACAGCGCTATGAAGCCGCCAGCCAGGCCGTGGACACGGCGCTGGCGCTGGGCGCGCCCAACAAGGTGGCGCTACAGGCCAGGCAACAGGCCTTTCAGAAGCAGATCGCCGCGAACCAGGCGCCCGCCGCGCCGGCTCCGGGCAGCGCGGCCGCCACGGGCGCCTATGCCGCCTACGACAAGGGCGCCTACCAGGAAGCCATCGCCCTGGCGCGCCAGGCCGTGGCGCAAGCGCCGGACAACGAAAGCTATGCCCAGCTGCTGACGACCGCGCTGGCCGCCGGCAACAAGGCGCAAGCCGCCGAGGCGGAAACCCGGCTGAGCGACGCCATCGCCCGCCAGCCGGACTCGGCCCAATTGTTGGCGCAGCGCGGCTACGCGCGCCAGCGCCTGGGCCAGCCCGCGGGCGCCGCGTCCGACTTCGCGGCCGCGCGCGCCACCGGCCAGGCGCCGCCGCGCCTGATCCTGGACCAGGCCTATGCGCAGTCCGCAATGGGCGACAACCGCGCCGCCACCGACTCGCTCAAGCAAGCCATCGACATGGACGATGCCGGCCAGCTGGGCCTTACGCCGCTTGAGCGCTACAACACGCGCAGCGGCGTCGCCGCCCTGTCGCGCGAATGGGGCGGCTCGTTCTCCGCGTCTTACCGCGGTGCGCGCCCCGCCAACTCCAGCATGGGCGGCGCCGCCATCAACACGCCAGGCGACGTGGTATTCAGCACTGCGGAAATCTTCTGGCGTCCGCCGCAGCTGAACAATCGCTGGGGCATGCTCGAAGCCTATGCGCGCAGCTCAAACACGCTGTACGACGGCGGCAGCACCTACGAGTCGCGCAGGAACGTGGATCCCTGCACCGGAGAAAGCACGCCGGACAACCGCTCGGCCGACGAACGCCTGCGCAACAGCAGCTCGGCCGCGGGCATCCCCAGCACCATCGGCGCGCTGGGCCTGCGCTACCTGCTGGCCGACACCGGCGTGACCTTCGGCATAGAACGGCGTTTCTTCCTGGGGTCGGCCACCCGCCAGGGCTACGCCTATCCGGAATCCAGCGCGGTGCAATGCGCGGCGCAGCAGGCCTTCCACAGCGCCTACCCCAACCTGCAGGACCAGAGCGCGGTCGCGCGCTACAAGCTCAACGGCAACGCGGGCGGATGGATGACCTACCTCACCTACGGCTACTACCATGGCCGCGAGCTGCGCGTGGACGTGCCGAGCTGGCTCACCATCGAAGGCTATGCGCAGGGCGGCTATCTCTGAGACGACAATAGCGCCAACTACACCGCCTACTCGGTGGACTCCAAGGGCCAGCGCCAGCAGGACCTGGGCAGTTCCTCGGGCCGCCTCAAGCGCGACCAGGCCTTCCTGTCCGGCGAGCTGCGCGTGGGCCGCAGCTTCCGCGCCACCAGCATCAGCGACAAGCTGGTGCTGTTTCCGTATGCGGTGGTCGGCGCGGACTGGCTGTGGCAAAAAAGCGTGGCCAAGCTGAACGACCTGCCCGGCTACGGCAACCAGTCGGTGGTCCTGTCCGACCATGGCACCTCCTGGTCGCTGGGCGTGGGACCCGGCTTCAACGTGCGCTATTGGTTCCGCGAAGACCACTACAACGCGCCGCGCTCCTATCTGGACTTCGGCGTCCAGTACCGCACCAGCCTGGGCGGCGGCGAGAGCGACCGCGCCAAGGGCTGGTTCATGAACATGACGCTGTCGTACTGAGCCGCTGATACACACGATTACATCGATTCATAAGCCTATAACAATGATTCGGGCATAGTGCTCCGCGCCACGCAGGCAGCGCGATCGCCAGGCGTGCAAACCCCATCCCTCACCGCGTTGGAGATTGAATTGCCGATGTTCAAACAAGCCCGTATCGCCCTGACGACCGTCGCCCTGACCCTGGCCAGCAGCGCCGCCCTTGCCCAGCAGACCATGCCGGGCCAGATGCCCAACCTGGCGGCCGTGAGCGGCCAGATGCATGCCGCCGCCGAATACTGCGGCGCCTACACGGCAGCGCAGCTCGAACAGATGAAGCAACAACAGAAGACCGCGACCAGCGCCCAGGGCATGTCCGCTGCGGACTTCGACGCCGCTTTTTCGAAGTCCTACAGCCAAGCCAAGGTGCAACTGGGCACGCTGAGCGCGGCCGACAAGGAAAAGACCTGCGCGCAGCTCAAGGCCATGGCCGCGGCGCAACCGCGCTGACCCTTCCCTTCCCGACCGCTAAACGGCCGCCTAGAGCGGCCATTCGCGCCGCAAGCGCTCGGCCTCGGGCGTAGGCCCGATCAGCCAGGGGTCCGCCGCAAAGGCGACCACGCTTTGCGCGCGGTAGCGCCGCGCGATGCGCAACTGCCGGCGCACGCGCGCCGCATCGGCGGAGCGGGCATTGAAGGTGGTGCCGTCCTGGCGTTCGGACGGCAGTTCCTCGAACAATTCGACGATCAGGTCGAATGGCGCGCGCCGCGCCAGCAGCATGCGATGCAGGGGCTCCAGCGCCTCATACGCCGCCATGCCGGACACGCCCACTCCGTCCTGGACCATGGGCCTCAGCTTGGCAACATCCAACAATCCGTTCCACAGGTCGGCCAGGCTCAGCGCTCCTGGCAATTTGCTGTGATAGGTGGAAATGGCGGGCGCGCGTCCCGTCTGTTGCGCAAGCGGATCGGACAGCTCGCGCAGCCATTGCGCCAACCGCGCCTGGCGGCCGGGCGCGGCCCAACTGTGCTGCTCGATCTCGTAGGGGATGTACCAGCCGCGAAACGCCGCCAGCCCGGTCGCGTTCGACGCCCGCGCATAGGCCAGCGCCTGCGTCTGCGCGGCTTGCAGGAATTCGGCCAGCGCCGCGTCATCCGGATTGCCAAGCTGTCGCCACCAGCGCTCGTCGTAGGGCAGGCCCAGTTGCAGCCCCATGCCCAGGCGCTCGGCCTCGTCGAAGATCAGCGCCAGCGTGGGCGCGGGCAGTTGCCAGGGCTGCGCCCCGCCACTGGCGCCTACCCACTGGATGATGATCTCGCGGAATCCCAGCGCATGCATGGCGCCGATGCGTTCGCGCCAGGCCTCTGGACTCAATTCCAGATGGCTGGGCCAAAGCTGCCAGAAGGTACTTTGCACCGACCAGGCCGGCGCGCAGGCGGGCAGGCTGGCGGCCAGCGCCGCCGCGCCCAGGCGCTGCAACAGACGCCGCCGGCCGGTGGAAGCAGGCGCAGAAGCCTGCATGGGCTGCCTGGCGATAGGACTTATCCTGCGCGGTTGCCGAAGATGCCGGACAAGGACGCCAGCAGGTCGGCCGGGTTGAATTGCTGTTCGCCCTGGACCTCGCCGTTGGGCGTCGCCTTGTCCACCAGCTGCGGCAGCAGCGAGGACAGCGAACCCAGCACGGAGTCCGTGTCCTGGCCGGTCTTGGCGGCCAGTTCGTTGACGACGCCAGGGTCCAGCACGGAACCAAGCTGATCGGCGCTGACCGGCATGTTCTGGCCGGTGCCCACCCACGAGGCTACGATCTCGCTCAAGCCGCCCTTCTGGAAGCTGGCGATCAGGCCGGTCAGGCCGCCCGGGTACTTGTTCAGTTGCTCGATCAGCGCGGGCAGCAGCGAAGCCGAGCCCCCTTGCTGACCGCCGCCGGCCATCGAGGCCAAGGTATCCAATAGGCTCATCATCGTGCTCCTGAAAAAACGGAGATTCAGTATAGGCCCATGCCTGCCGCCCTGCCTGTCATCCGATGGATGACACCCGGCATCTTTACAAAGCTTATCGATTCCGACCCGTCAGTTGGCGGTTTTTCCTGCCTGCAGGGCCTGCAAGGACTTCAGGCCGGCGCGGCCGTCCGGCCGCAGGCCCAGTTCGCGCTGCACCGTCTGCAGGGCTTGCCGGGTACGGGCGCCGATCATGCCATCGGGTTCGCCGATCTCATAGCCCCGGGCAATCAGCAGCCGCTGCAATTCCCGCCGCTGCGCGCGCGACAGGCCCGGATCGTCGGTCGGCCAGGGCTGCGCCAGCGGACCGCCGCCGCGCAGTCTGTCGGACAGGTGGGCGATGGCCAACGCATAGCTTTCCGCGGCGTTGTAGGAATACAGGGCGTCGAAGTTGCGCGTGACCAGGAAGGCGGGACCTTTGCTGCCAGCCAGCAGCAGCAGGCCCGCCGGCGTGTCGCCCGCGGGCAGCGGCTGACCATCGGCGCGCGTCACGCCCCGCCCCGCCCAATACGACATGGCGCGCTTGTTCTTGCGGCCCGCGCCCGCGGTATCCAGGCCCGCCGGCAGGCGGACTTCATAGCCCCATTGCAGCGCGCTGTTCCAGCCCGCCCGCTTCAGAAAGTTGGCCGTCGATGCCAGCGCGTCCGGCACGCTGTCGACCAGGTCGCGGCGGCCGTCGCCATCGAAGTCCACCGCCAGCCGCAAGTACGTCGAGGGCATGAACTGGGTCTGGCCGAAGGCGCCCGCCCAGGAGCCGGTCAAACGTTCTGGCGCGATGTGCTCGTCCTGGATGATCTTCAGCGTGGCAAAGAACTCGCCGCGGAAATAGGCCTGGCGCCGGCCGAAGCAGGACAGCGTGGACAGCGACGTCAGCAGGGGCCGGCCGCCCAGCGTGCGGCCGTAGTTGCTTTCCACGCCCCACACCGCGGCTATGGTGGCCGCGTCCACGCCGTAGCGCGACGCGGCGCGGTCCAGGTCGGACTGCCAGCGCGCCATGCCGGCTTGGCCGTCGGCCACGCGCTCATCGTCGACCAGGGCCGCCATGTAGTCCCAGATGGGCGTCTTGAATTCCGGCTGGGCGTCCAGCAGATCCAGCACCGTCATGTCGGGCGCGAGCCCCGCCGTCTGGGTGTCGAAGGTAGCGCCCGACACGCCGGCCTTAAGCGCCGGGCCGCGCAATTGCGCGAGGCAGGCCGCGAACGCGTCGGCGGCCGATGCGGCGGGCGCCAGCGAAATGAGCGCGCCTCCCGTCAAGAAGATGTTCAGTGGACGCAAGCAGCGGGTCCGCAGCGCTTTGATGAAAGTGTCGGTGCTCATGTTTTCCAATCAACCGGCCTGCAGCGCGGCAAGCTCGGCGTCGTCGAATCCGGCGGCGCGGCGCGCCTCCAGGTTGAAGGGGCCGCGCAGCCGGGGCGCGTCGTAACGCTGCGCCAGTTCGGCATAGCAGGACACGGGATCCTTGCCCGCCTGCGCGCACAGCTGCTTGTACCAATGATTGCCGATGGCCACGTGGCCGATCTCGTCGGCCAGGATGATGTCGACGATGGCGGCGCTTTCCGCGTCGCCCGCTCCCGCCAGCTTGGCGCGGATCGCGGGAGAAGCGTCCAGGCCGCGCGCCTCCAGCGTGCGCGGCACCAGGGCCAGGCGGGCCAGCAGATCCTCTTGCGTGCGCTGCGCCATGTCCCACAGGCCGTTGTGGGCGGGGAAGTCGCCATAGGCGCACCCCATGGCGGCCAGGCGCTGCCTGAGCAGATCGAAGTGATAGGCCTCTTCGCGCGCCACGCGCAGCCAGTCGAGGTAGAAGGCTTGAGGCATGCCGGCAAAGCGCCACATGATGTCCAGCGCCAGGTTGATGGCATTGAATTCGATGTGCGCCAGCGCGTGCAGCAGCGCCGCGCGCCCTTCCTCGGTGGCCATGGAACGCTGCTTGACCTGGGCGGGAGCCACCAGCTCGGGCCGGGCAGGACGGCCCGGCAGTCCAGCCGTGGGCGTGTATGTCCGCTCGCAGTCCAGCGCCGCCTCATCCGACATGGCGCGCACTGCCGCCAGCTTGTCCTGCCAGGCCGTCGCGGCCAGGGCCGCCAGCGCCTGCCCGCGCAGGCAATCCTGGCGATGCCCGGCCGCGGCGGGCGTCGTGTTGCTATCCATATGCTTCTCTGTGCCGGGCGGCCTCGCGCCCACCCGAAATCCCTTGAAAGCGCCGTGGCCGCAGGCCGCGCGCATACACGGAGACTTTATCATTCACCCATGGATTCCCTGCGCCTGACCATAGAGACCGACCTGTCCCGCATCGACGCCCAGCAATGGGACGCGCTGGCAGGCGACCAGCCCTTTCTGCGCCATGCGTTCCTGCGCGCGCTGCACGAGACCGGCTGCGCCGCGCCTCAGACCGGATGGGCTCCGCATTACCTGGCGCTGTGGCGCGACGATGCGTTGGCCGCCGCTGCACCGCTGTACCTGAAATCCCATTCGCGCGGCGAGTATGTATTCGACTACGCCTGGGCCGACGCCTTCCAGCGCCACGGGCTGCGCTACTACCCCAAGCTGCTGTCGGCCATTCCGTTCACCCCGGTCACCGGTCCCAGGCTGCTGGCCGGCAACGATGAGGATCGCGCCACGCTGGTGCGCGGGCTGGTCGCCTTCGCCGAAGAGATCAAGGTGTCGTCGCTGCACCTGCTGTTCCCTGCCGAGGCCGACATGCGTGCGCTGCGCGAGGCCGGCTTCATGATCCGCGAAAGCGTGCAGTTCCACTGGACCAATCCGGGCTACGCGGACTTCGACGCCTTTCTGGCCACGATGAGCCACGACAAGCGCAAGAAGATCCGCCAGGATCGCAAGAAGGTCGCGGCCGCCGGGCTGTCGTACCGCTGGCTGCGCGGCGCGGAAATCGGCGAGACCGAGCTGGACTTCTTCTACGAATGCTATTGCCGCACCTACTTCAGCCATGGCAATCCGCCCTACCTGAACCACGAATTCTTCCGCCGCGCGTACCGCGAACAGCCCGAGGCCTTCGTGCTGATCCTGGCAGAGCGCGACGGCCAGCCGGTGGCCGCCGCGCTCAACCTGGCGGGCGGCGACGCGCTGTATGGGCGTTACTGGGGTGCGACCGAATACGTTCCGGGGCTGCACTTCGAGACCTGCTACATGCAGTCCATCGCCTATTGCATCGTCCACGGCATCGCGCGCTTCGAGGGCGGCGCGCAAGGCGAACACAAGATGGCGCGCGGGCTGCTGCCCACGCCCACCTGGTCGGCGCACTGGGTCGCGCATCCCGGCTTCGCGGACGCGATCCAGAACTTCCTGGACGAGGAAACCGCGGCGGTGACGGATTATCTGGGAGAGCTGGAAACGCACTCCCCGTTCAAGCGGCCACGGGAAGGCTAAGGGCTAGAGGAAGCGGTCCAGCAGCTTGCGGCTGTGCTTGTCCAGCGACTGGATGTCGCGCACCAGATAGAAGATGCCGTGGCTGTCGGCGATCAACAGGGTCTGCGGACTGAGGCGGCGGATGTCCTCTTCGCCGCGCAGCGTGAACGAGGTGGGGCCGCGGTCGGTATCGACCTGCCAGGTGCTGGGGGTGGCAAAGGTGGAGACGCTGGCCAGCTTGCGGATCTCGGGCATGAACTCCCGGCTCGCCAGTTCTTCCTCGATCAACTCGCGCTGCGGAGACGGCACGTCGGACAGGTGCTCGATCCAGAGCAGTTCGCGCCCGTCCACCGTCACGAGCGACAGGCCGCGGCCAGGTTCGCTGATGGGAAAGGCGCGCACGGGCAGCACGCCCTCGTGGTTCTGGCCATCGGCGGACTGGAACTCCAGGCGCCCGAAGGCATTGCGGCGCAGCTGAAAAGACGGCAAGGTCATGACGATAATTCCGGTTCCGCGTCAGGCCACGGCGGCCATGTCTTCGCTGCCCGACGCCTGCGCGTCGGCCTCGGCCTGGCGCGCCTGCGCCTGGTACAGACGGTAGTAGGCGCCCTCGCGAGCCATCAGTTCTTCGTGCGGGCCCTGCTCCACGATCTGGCCGCGGTCCAGCACCACCAGGCGGTCAGCCTTGCGCAAGGTGCTCAGGCGGTGGGCGATGGCGATCGTGGTGCGGCCGCGCACCAGGTTGTCCAGCGCCTTCTGGATTTCCTTTTCGGTGGTGGTGTCCACCGACGAGGTGGCCTCGTCCAGGATCAGGATGCGCGGATCGATCAGCAGCGCGCGCGCGATCGAGATGCGCTGGCGCTCGCCGCCGGACAGGGCCTGGCCGCGTTCGCCGACCAGCGAGTCGTAGCCGTGCGGCAGCCGCAGAATGAATTCATGCGCATGCGCGGCGCGCGCCGCCGCCACGATTTCGTCGCGGGTGGCGTCCGGCTTGCCGTAGGCGATGTTCTCGGCGATGGTGCCGAAGAACAGGAACGGCTCCTGCAGCACCAGCCCGATGTTGCGGCGGTAGTCCGCCACGCGCACCGAACGGATATCGGCGCCGTCCACCAGCACCGCCCCTTCGGACACGTCGTAGAAGCGGCAGATCAGGTTGATCAAGGTGCTCTTGCCCGAGCCGCTGTGACCCACCAGGCCGATCATCTCGCCCGGCGCGATGTTCAGGTTCAAGCCGCGGATAACCTGGCGGTTGCCGTAGCGGAAGCCCACGTCGCGCAACTCGATGCGGCCGTTGATATGCGGCAGCTTGGCGGGATTCTGCGGTTCCGGCACGCTGGAGACATGGTCCAGGATATCGAAGATGCGCTTGGCGCCGGCAGCCGCTTTCTGCGTGACCGAGACGATACGGCTCATCGAATCCAGGCGCATGTAGAAGCGCCCGATATAGGCCAGGAAGGCGGCCAGCACGCCGACGGTGATCTGCTTCTGCGACACCTGCCAGATGCCGAAGATCCACACCACCAGCAGGCCCACTTCGGTCAGCAGCGTGACCGTGGGCGAGAACAGCGACCAGGTGGTGTTCACGCGGTCGTTGACTTCCAGGTTGCGGTTGTTGGCTTCGCGGAAACGCGCCACTTCGCGCTTTTCCTGCGCGAAAGCCTTGACCACGCGGATGCCCGGGATGGTGTCGGCCAGGACGTTGGTGATCTCCGACCAGATGCGGTCGACCTTTTCGAAGCCATGGCGCAGGCGGTCGCGCACCGCGTGGATCATCCAGATGATGAACGGCAGCGGCACCAGCGTGACCAGAGCCAGCCACGGATTGATGGACACCAGGATGACCGCGGTCATGCAGATCATCAGGATGTCGTTGGCGAAGTCCAGCAAATGCAGCGACAGGAACACGCAGATGCGGTCGGTTTCGCTGCCGATGCGGGAAATCAGGTCCCCGGTGCGCTTGCCGCCGAAATACTCCAGCGACAACTGCTGCAGGTGCTCATAAGTGGTGGTGCGCAGGTCCGCGCCGATGCGCTCGCTGACCCAGGCCAGGATGTAGGTCCGGGCCCAGCCCAGGCCCCAGGCCAGGAAAGCCGAGGCCAGCAGCCCGCCCAGATAGAGGCGGACCTTGTCGTAATCGATGGGCGCGCCGTTCTGGAACGGAATCAGCACGTCATCCATCAGCGGCATGGTCAGGTACGGCGGCACCAGGGTGGCGGCCGTGCCCAGCAGGGTCAGCACGAAACCCGCCAGCAGCGGCCCGCGGTAAGGGCGGGCGAAACGCCACAGGCGCAGCAGCGCCCAAGTGGTAGATGGCGCCGCCTGTTCCTGGTTGCAGGTCGGGCATTCTTCCTCGCCCGCCGGAATGACGTTATTACAGACGGTGCAGGTGCGCTCCGCCAGTTCCTCGTCCTGATGGCCCGACAAACGGATGGCCTGCTGGGTCTCGAACTGCGCCAGCAGCTTCAACGCGGCCGGATTGCGCGCCAGCGTAAAACGCCACGCGCCCAGGCGGGAGCCATCGTCGTGCAATTCCAGCAGCGCGGCGCCGGCGTGGTCGGTCAGGCTCAGCTTTAATTGGGGGCCGTATGCCCAGGATTCCCAGCGCGGTTCGTCGGGATGGCGGGCCAGCAGCCGGCGGTCGGTGGCGGCGATCAGCCCCGGACGGAACTTCAGGCGCTGATCCAGGTCTATTTCAACCCAGGCCAACAAGGTTTCGCCGTCCGCCAGTTCGGCGCTGATTTCATCGCGCCAGCGGGCAGGAAAGGCTTCGGCAAGGCCGGAAAGCAGGTTTGGTTTTTTCATTGGAACGCATACCGGGCCAGGACTCTGCCCTACTAGGCGGCAACCGGTTCGCAACCTGGACTGGCGGCAAACGTGTCCCTTCCTTACAACATAACGATTTCACGCCTTGAAGGCGTCGTATAGTAGCAGCCGATTTTTCTAATTAGGAATATCTGGGATCCCCCACTCGTTGGCATTATTCTAAAGGCGCAACCCCAATAAATTCGCGGTCTTGCATAGGGGCGTCCGCGCGTGCCAACCTGCTTCTCTCGTAAATTAAAACATGAAAAAGAAAGACATTGAATTTCTCGATGTCGTGGCTTTGCGCGGCCCGAACATTTGGACGTACCGTCCGGTACTCGAAGCGTGGGTGGATATCGGTGAACTGGAGGACTACCCCTCCAACACCATCCCCGGCTTTTACGAACGCCTGACGGAATGGCTGCCGACGCTGATCGAGCACCGCTGCAGCCCGGGGGTCCGGGGCGGTTTCCTGTCGCGCCTGAAGGAAGGCACCTGGCCCGGCCACATACTTGAGCATGTCACCCTGGAACTGCAGAACCTGGCCGGCTTGCGCGGCGGTTTCGGCAAGGCCCGGGAAACCTCCACCCGCGGCGTCTACAAGGTGGTGGTGCGCGCCTGGCAGGAACAGGTCACCCGCACCGCCCTGAACGAAGCCCGCGACCTGGTCATGGCCGCCATCGAAGACCGCCCCTTCGACGTGCCCGCCGCCATCGCCAAGCTGCGCAGCCTGATCGACAAGCACTGTCTCGGCCCCAGCACCGCCTGCATCGTGGATGCCGCCGACGACCGCGACATTCCCTACATCCGCCTGTTCGAGGGCAACCTCGTGCAGTTCGGCTACGGCTCGGCCCAGCGCCGCATCTGGACGGCCGAGACCGACCGCACCAGCGCCATCGCCGAAGGCATTTCGCGCGACAAGGACCTGACCAAGGAACTGCTGTCGACCTGCGGCGTGCCCGTGCCCGAAGGCCGCCTCGTGCGCAGCGAGGACGACGCCTGGGAAGCGGCCGAGGACATCGGCCTGCCGGTGGTCGTGAAGCCCTATGACGGCAACCACGGCCGCGGCGTGTTCACCAACCTGACCACGCGCGAGGAAGTGGTGTCGGCCTACCGCGTGGCCGTGGACGAAGGCAGCGGCGTGATCGTCGAACGCTTCGTGCTGGGCAACGAACACCGCCTGCTGGTCGTGGGCAACCGCATGGTGGCCGCCGCCGCCGGCGAACCGGCCTGGGTGACGGGCGACGGCAAGTCCACCATCACCGAACTCATCGACAGCCAGATCAATACCGACCCGCGCCGCGGCCGCACCGAGAACCACCCGCTGAACCCGGTGCGCCTCGATTCCGCCGCGCGGCTGGAAATCGCGCGCCAGGGCCTGTCGGAAGACAGCGTTCCGCCCGAAGGCCAGCGCGTGCTGGTGCAGCGCAGCGGCAACGTCGCCTTCGACGTCACCGACCGCGTGCACCCCAGCATCGCCGCCACCGTGACCCTGGCCGCGCGCATCGTCGGCCTCGACATCGCCGGCGTGGACCTGGTGGCCGAGGACATCTCGCGCCCGCTGGACGAACAGCGCGGCGCCATCGTCGAAGTCAATGCCGGCCCGGGCCTGCTGATGCACCTGAAGCCGGCCGACGGCACGCCGCGCCCGGTGGGCCGCGCCATCGTCGACCACCTGTTCCCTGAAGGCGATGCAGGCCGCATCCCCATCGTGGGCGTGACCGGCACCAATGGCAAGACCGTGGTGGCGCGCCTGGTTGCCCGCCTGCTGAGCCTGTCCGGCAAGCGCACCGGCCTGGCCTGCAGCGAAGGCCTGTACCTGGACCGCCGCCTGGTGCAAAAGGGCGACCGCGCCGATTTCGCTTCCGGTACGCGCCTGCTGATGAACCGCAACGTGGATGCCGCCGTCATCGAGAACGACAGCGGCGTGATCCTGGGCCAGGGCCTGGCCTATGACCGCTGCCAGGTGGGCGTGGTCACCAACATCGACGACGCCGACCATCTCGGCGACTTCGACATCAATGAAACGGAGCGCATGTTCAATGTGTTCCGCACGCAGGTGGACGTGGTGCTGCCCGGCGGCTCCACCGTGCTGAACGCGCGCGATCCGCGCGTGGTGGAAATGGCCGAGCTATCCGACGGCGCCGTGATCTTCTTCGGTATCGATCCCGCCCTGCCCGCCATCACCGCCCACCTGCAACAAGACGGCCGCGCCGTATTCGTGCGCGACGGCGGCATCGTGCTGGCGCAAGGCACCCGCGAGGAACGCCTGGCCACCGTGGCTTCGATCCCGCTGACCCATGGCGGGCGCGTCGCCTTCCAGGTCGAGAACGTGCTGGCCGCGGTGGGCGCGGCCTGGGCGCTGGACATTCCCGTGGAGCTGATCCGCGCCGGCATCGAAACCTTCGACATCGACCAGGCCGACGCTCCCTGGCAGTTCACGCTGTTCGAACGCAACGGCAGCACCGTGGTGGTCGACGACGTGCACAACGCCTCGGCGCTGCGCCCCCTGATCGCCGCCATCGACCAGTTCCCGTCGACCACGCGCGCCGCCGTCTATTCGGCCGGCGCCGACCGCCGCGACGCGGACCTGATCGAACAGGGCAAGCTGCTGGGCGACGCGTTCGACCGCGTGGTGCTCTACGACGACCTGACCGTGCGCAGCAAGCGTCCCGCAGGCGAAGCGCGCGCGCTGTTGCGCCAGGGCCTGGCGCAAGGTTCCCGCGTCAAGGACATCCAGGACGAGCCCGACCACGGCAAGGCCATCCAGAGCCAGCTCGACGCCATCGCCGCAGGCGACTTCGTCCTGCTGCAGTCCGACGAAGCCTTCTCCGGTCCCACCATCGACCTGGTCCGCCGCTGGATTCAGCAATACTGACAATATCTGCGCGCGCCCTTGCACCAGCGGGGCGCGCGTGAGCTAGACAGGAATACCTGCCATGGAAGTTTCCCGTATCCGAGCACTGCGCGGCCCCAATCTGTGGAGCAAGAACACCGCGATCGAGGCCATCGTTTCCTGCGCCGACGCCGAATGCTCCATCGACAACCTGCCTGATTTCGAAGCACGCCTGCGCGCCCGTCTGCCGCAGACCGGGCTGCTGCGCCCGGAAGGCCATCAGGGCGCGGTCTCCATCGCGCACGTGCTGCAGATCGTGGCCCTGACGATGCAGGCGCATGCCGGCTGCCCCGTCACGTTCGGCCGCACCGCCTCCACCATCGAGCCTGGCGTGTTCCAGGTGGTGGTCGAGTACAGCGAGGAAGAAGTCGGCAAGCTGGCGATGGAACTGGCGCAAGTGCTGGTGCGCGCCGCGCTGGACGACACGCCCTTCGATCTCGCCGACGCCTTGAAGCGCCTGCGCGAACTCGACGAAGACGTTCGCCTGGGACCCAGCACCGGCTCCATCGTCAACGCCGCCACTGCCCGCAACATCCCGTACCGCCGCCTGACCCAGGGCAGCATGGTGCAGTTCGGCTGGGGCAGCAAGCAGCGCCGCATCCAGGCCGCCGAAACCGACCTGACCAGCGCCATCTCCGAGTCCATCGCACAGGACAAGGACCTGACCAAGATGCTGCTGGACGCCGCCGGCGTGCCGGTGCCCATGGGCCGCTCGGTGACCACCGCCGAAGAAGCCTGGGCCGCCGCCGAGGAACTGGGCGGCCCGGTCGTGGTCAAGCCGCGCGACGGCAGCCAGGGACGCGGCGTCGCCGTCAACATCGAATCCCGCGAGCGCGTGATCCAGGCCTTTGAAGTGGCCGAGGAAATAAGCTCCGAAGTCATCGTCGAACGCTACATCCCCGGCCACGACTTCCGCCTGCTGGTGGTCGGCGGCGCACTGGTCGCGGCCTCGCGCCGCGATCCGCCGCAAGTCACGGGCGATGGGGTGCAGACCATCCGTCAACTGGTGGACCAGGTCAACGCCGATCCGCTGCGCGGCGACGGCCACGCCACCTCGCTGACCAAGATCCGCTTTGACGACATCGCCCTGGCCACGCTCAAGAAGCAGGGCTTCGAGGCCGATTCCGTGCCGCCGTCCGGCACCCTGATCTTCCTGCGCAACAACGCCAACCTCAGCACCGGCGGCTCGGCCACCGACGTGACCGACGAAGTGCACCCGGAAATGGCCGCGCGCGCGGTGTCGGCGGCCCGCATGATCGGGCTGGACATCTGCGGCGTGGACGTGGTCGCCGAAAGCGTGCTCTACCCGCTTGAAGACCAGAACGGCGGCGTGGTGGAAGTGAACGCCGCCCCCGGCCTGCGCATGCATTTGAATCCGTCCTTCGGCAAGGGCCGCGCCGTGGGCGAGGCCATCATCGCCAACATGTACGCGGACGGCGACGACGGCCGCATCCCGGTCGTGGCCGTGGCCGGCACCAACGGCAAGACCACCACGGTGCGCCTGACCGCCCACATCCTGGGCGTCGCCGGCAACCGTGTCGGCATGACCAACTCCGACGGCGTCTATGTCGACAACCTGCGCATCGACACCGGCGATTGCAGCGGTCCGCGCAGCGCCCGCAGCGTGCTCATGCACCCGGACGTCGACGCAGCCGTGTTCGAAACCGCGCGCGGCGGCATCCTGCGCGAAGGCCTGGCCTTCGATCGCTGCAACGTGGCCATCGTCACCAACATCGGCATGGGCGACCACCTGGGCCTGGGCTACATCAGCACGGTCGAAGACCTGGCCGTGGTCAAGCGCGTAATCGTGCAGCACGTGCACCCCACCGGCACCGCGGTGCTGAACGCGGCCGACCCCATCGTGGCTGAAATGGCGGCGAGCTGCCCGGGCTCCATTACCTACTTCGCCGAAGACCGCAATCATCCCGTGCTGGCCACGCATCGCGCCCAAGGCCTGCGCTGCGTCTACCGCGACGGCGACTCTATCGTCACCGCGCAGGGCGGCGAGGAAACCCGCTACCCGCTGGCCGCCATTCCGCTCACGCGTAACGGCACGATCACCTTCCAGGTGGAAAACGCCATGGCGTCGATCGCCGCTGCCTGGGCGCTGGGCCTGGACACGGACATCATCCGCCGCGGCCTGGCCAGCTTCGTCAATGACGCCCAGACCGCGCCCGGACGCTTCAACGTGTTCGATTACCGCGGCGCCACGGTCATCGCCGACTACGGCCACAATCCCGATGCCATCCTGGCCCTGGTGCGCGCGGTGGACGCCATGCCGGCCAAGCGCCGCTCCGTGGTCATCAGCGGCGCGGGCGACCGGCGCGACGAAGACATCCGGATGCAGACCGAGATCCTCGGCGAAGCCTTCGACGACGTGCTGCTCTACCAGGACCAGTGCCAGCGCGGCCGCGCCGATGGCGAAGTGCTGGCCCTGTTGCAGCAAGGCCTGGCCAACGCCACGCGCAGCAAGCACGTCGAAGAGATCCACGGCGAGTTTCTCGCCATCGACACGGCGCTGGCGCGCCTGGGCGCAGGCGACCTGTGCCTGATCCTGGTCGACCAGGTCGAAGAAGCGCTGGATCACATCGCGCGCCGCATCGCGCAGGCCTGAGCCGCACGCGGTTCCTGAAGTACAAACGGGGCGCCCAAGGGCGCCCCGTTTGCGTCAGCGCGCGCCGGTCAACTGCTGGACGACACCACGGGCGCGGCGGCCTGATAGCGGTCCGTCACGTGCGTGCATCCGAGCGCGGCCATCGCGGCCAGCGTCAGCAAGATTGCGCGGCAAAGTCGTTGCGTCATGCGAGTTCCTCTTTCCATATTCCGTGGCCGAACCTGCTTGCGGGTTCCGCGGACACTATACCGGCGCGCCCGCCGGCAAGCCAAGCGCGCATGCCCGCGTCCAGCCTTGCAGATCCAGTTACCAGCCTCCCTCAAAAGGGGACAAGACATTGCCGGAATGTAACTACGGGATCTAGTGCGCCTGCAATCCCTACCCGCCGGAAACCGGGCCATTTCGCCGGCGCCGGGCCGTTACATTTGCCCACAGCCAGGTTTGACGGCCATGCCGCGGACCCGTACGGTAAGTGCATGGCCTGGACGGAATCACTTGAACCGACAGGCCCTAGCTGATCAGTGTCCCACTCAACCGCGACAGCCCGGTTTACAGGCCGCAAACCGGATGCCGCTAGCAAATGGAGAGGTCACCATGAACAACGACATCATCGCTGGCAAATGGAAGCAACTGACGGGCAAGGCCAAGGCCGCCTGGGGTGAGCTCACCGATGACGAGCTGACCCGCACCGAAGGCAACGCCGAACGTCTGGCGGGCCTGATTCAGGAGCGTTACGGCAAGACCAAGGAGCAGGCCGAAAAAGAAGTCCGTGACTTCTTCGACCGCAATCCTTGATCCGATAAACCACCAGGAGAAGCTGACATGTTGCATTACGCCGTAGTTTTCTTCGTCATCGCCATCATCGCGGCTGTCCTGGGCTTCGGCGGCATCGCCGCCGGCGCTGCCGGTATCGCCAAGATCCTGTTCTTCGTCTTTCTGGTACTGGCGCTGCTGTCCATCCTCGGCGGCGCATTCCGCAAGAAATAGAACTCGCACCCAAGACACTACCCCATCCTCGCGTCCCGACGCGCTGAACCACTAACAAGGAGCATGACTATGGAATTCCGCAAGCTGATCGCCGCCGCTGCACTGGGCACGGGCGCCGTCTTCACTTCCATGGCTTTTGCCGCCGACGACGGCAAGCCGAAACAGTCCGTGGGTGAGTACGCGTCCGACGCCACCGTGACCACCAAGGTCAAGGCCGCCATCGTGGCCGACAAGCAGCTGAGCGCGCTGGACATCGCCGTGGAGACCAATGCGGGCGTCACCAAGCTGACGGGTACCGTCGGCACCGCAGCCGAAGCCGATCATGCCGCCACCGTGGCGCGCGGCGTCGAAGGCGTCAAGCAGGTCATGAACAACATCAAGGTCGACCCGGCCAAGAACAAGAAGTAACCCCAA